>NZ_JBBKBS010000004.1:0-159084 GCF_037890285.1 Phocaeicola sp. HCN-40430 | reverse complement strand
GCTCCAATTTTTGATTTATTTAAGAGGAAAACACCATTTGGTGGCTTTCCCTATACGACACGTCAAAATTGGACGCTAACTAGCGGATTTCTCTATCATTTATTAAAATTAGACGATTATTTACAAATAAAAGTTTTATTAAAAACATGTCTAACATAGACCACATTATACTATTTCTATTTTTATTCTTATTTATCCCATTATGGGGAAAATACAATTGTCATAAAACAGGAAACAAGTTTTGGTTTTCAGCAATATTCCCTATCCTATTAATATCTATCATTATAGGATGCCGTTATTGGGGAGCAGATTATCTTTGGTACAAATATCAATTTGAACATTTAGATAATATCGTGGTAATAGAAGAACAAAGTTCGCAACCGGTATTTTTCGGATTAAACCATCTAATAAATTGGCTAGGTTTTAATTATGTAGGAGCCTACATAATTTATTCGCTTATTTATTTTGTAGGAGCTTTTAACTTATTAAAGAATTACGGACAAGAATCCAAATATATGTACTGGTTCTTGATATTTGCATATATAGGATTTGGAACCGGTATTATCCGACAAAGTATTTCAATTGGTATAGTTATGTTTTCTATACCTTTTTTAGACCAAAAAAAGTATATAAAATTTGGATTAAGCGCAATTTGCGCTTGTATGATACATTCTTCCACAATATTATTAATCGCTATTTTTATTTTATTTCAAAAATTTTTTACTGTAACTATCAAACCAATCTATACAATTTTATTCTACCTTACAATAACATTTATATACAATCCAGCAAATATGGGATTTATCACTGATACTGTGCAAATGTTTTCATATATCAACCCCAAATTTCAAGGATATATAGACAATTCGGATAGATGGTTTTCAGCAGATGCTGCTCAGGAAATTTACACACAAAGCCCGATAGCTTTATTACTTGATTCCCTTTTTGTTATATCTATTTTCTATTTAGGTCATCTTGCCTTAAAAATAAGATATAACAAGCAAGTAGCATATATGTACAATATCGTAGTGGTAGGCTACATCCTACTCCGCATGTTTTTCAACTTCGAACTATTACGACGTATTGCCACTCCCATGACAATGTTTTATCCCATCCCATTGGGATATGCTTTATATATCCTTTTGCCTTTATTAAAAGAAAAACTTATAACTGCTACTACTAAGAAAAAGATAATATTTTCTATTTCCTTAATATTCTTATATCTAGCATTATATTGGGGACGTTTTTTGTTACAAAGTCCCGACTATCATTTTGTATGGAACATTAATCAGTAAATCTAATATGAATCAACAACCTAAAGTAAGTGTAGTGGTTCCAATATACAATGTAGAACCCTACTTAGAGCGATGCATACAATCACTACTCAACCAATCACTAAAAGATATTGAAATAATTTTAGTTGATGATGGCTCTCCCGATCATTGCCCGCAAATGTGCGATGAATATGCCCAAAAAGATTCACGCATCAAAGTAATTCATAAACAAAACGGAGGATTAAGTTCTGCACGAAACGCAGGGCTTGATATAGCAAAGGGAGAATATGTCGCTTTTGTCGATTCTGATGATTACACCTCAACGGAAGCATATCATACTTTATACCATAAAGCCAATGTAGAAAATGCAGATATTGCCTACGCTGGATTCATTTTACAAAAATCAAATGGAAGCGAAAGTGAGTGTTTCCAATTAAATGAAACATTCGAGAATGAAAATATTGCTAAATTTCTAAGTTCTATGATTTTTGACAACAAACCTTACAAAGACAAGATTTGGATGTCGGTATGGAACGGTATATACAAACGTGAGTTAATAGAAAGTCATAAAATACGATTTCAATCGGAACGTTTATTCCTTTCGGAAGACATTCTGTTCCATACTCAACTGATTCCGCTATGTAAAAAGATAATTTGCTTACCCAACACCTTTTATCACTATTGTTATAACGGTACATCTTTAACCCATTCGTTCAACACCAATAAAATAGACAATAACTTCAGGCTTTACGAATCACTATTACAAACAAGTAAAAAATACGGTCTGACTAATATTGACACTTCTATTCAACTCTTCCTTATCAATTATACGAGAGGAGTGATTTTAAAAGGAATTATCCTGTCTGATATGAGTTTTCAGGATAAGTATAAATATTGTCAAAAAGTTTATGAATACAAAGAGTGGAAAAATGTATTTTCCTCTCTGCAAAATAAAAAAATTCCCCGATTAGAAAAACTTGGACTATATCTAATCAAATACAAAGCATTTTTTATCACAACCATTATCTACACAATATACTATAAACTACTGGGAAAAGGAAAATTCGAATAAAATTCTTTGTCCCAACAAGATTCAATTCCATTATAACTCAATAACTACTTTACATGAAAATCTTACTTATCGATGTATACCACTTCAACAAAGGAGGGGCAGAAACCGTTTGCTTTAACACAGGAGAAATGTTAAAACAAAATGGTCATGAAGTTGTCTACTTCACTCTAAAATGGAACAACAACCTCCCTTCACCACAAGAAAAATATTTTCCCGAATCAAAAGAAACCAGAAAAGGAGTTTTTAGACAAATAATAAACCTGCGTAATTATTTCTACTATCCAGATGCCGCTCAAAAATTAGAACAGCTCATACTTGACGAAAAACCTGATATTGCACACATTCATTTAATGTGGGGACAGATATCGCCCTCCATATTTCCTGTATTGAAAAAGTACAAAATCCCTATCATCTTTACAATGCACGACTACAGAATAGTATGTCCAGGATATTTATTTAAAAACGGTAAAGATGAAATATGTGAAAAATGCAATGGAAAAAACTTTTATCAATGTTTTTTCAACAAATGTGCCAAAGGCAGCTATGTTCTCAGTTTTTTCATGGCAGCAGAACAATATTTCCGAAACACCTTCTTTAATCCAAGTAAATACATCAACGGTATATTATATGTAAGTGATTTTTCACGAAAAAAGCACGAAGAATATATGCCAGCTTTAAAAGGTGTTCCCAATCTTGTGATGCATAATTTTTCCTTACACATAAAACAAGAGGGGAAAATGCCTGATAAAAACAAATATTTCTTATTCTTAGGAAGACTATCTAATGAAAAAGGAATTACAACACTCGTAAAGGCATTCAAAGAATGTCCTGACAGCAAACTAGTTGTAGCAGGGACAGGACCTTTAGAAAAGGAGCTAATTCAATACAAAGAACAAAACAAACTAGACAATATACATTTTGTAGGTTACAAAAGTGGAGAAGAACTACAAGAACTGAAAAAGAAAGCATACTTTGTAATTGTACCATCCGAATGCTATGAAAATAATCCTATGGCAATCATTGAAGCTTATGCAGAAGGGGTTCCCGCCATTGGAGCAAATATTGGAGGAATTCCCGAAATCATAATATCAAACCAAACCGGATTTACATTCGAAATGGGCAATACTACTTCACTGACTGAAATAATACAACATGCTTCTTCTTTATCTGCCCAAGAATACAAAGTAATGAGTGAAAATAGCATCAAATATGCTATTGAAGATATGAGCAAAGACAGCTATTACAATAGACTTATTCCATTCTATCAGAAAATTATCAGCCAATTTCACTAATTAGATTCTGTTATTCTAACTTTTTTACACTAAATTATATCTTATGAAAATCGTTGTTACCGGGACTCGTGGTATTCCTAATATCATGGGAGGGGTAGAAACACACTGCGAAGAACTTTTTCCACGTATCGTCAAAAAGGGATTTGACGTTACTCTTATACGAAGAAAAAGTTATGTAAAAGACTCTATATCTGAATACAAAGGTGTTAAACTAATAGATATAGAAACCCCGAAAAAAAAATCATTCGAAGCTATCATTCATACATTCAGAGCTATATGGAAGGCCAAATCAATTGGAGCAGATATCGTACACATCCATGCTATTGGTCCTGCCCTACTTACACCTATGGCTAGACTTCTGGGAATGAAAGTAGTATTTACTCATCATGGTCCGGATTATGACCGTGACAAATGGGGGAAAGCTGCCAAAACCATTCTAAAATTAGGAGAACGAATGGGCACCAAATATGCGAATGAGGTTATTGTTATCTCTGAAGTTATTAATGATTTATTAGTAAGAAAATACAATCGAAAAGATTGTCACCTAATTTACAATGGTGTTCCCGAACCAGAAATCTGTGATTATCCTGAATATTTTAAAGAATTAGGTATCGAAAAGGGTAAATATATATTGGGTATGTGCAGATTCGTTCCTGAGAAAAATCTACATCATCTAATAGAAGCTTTCACTAAGACAAAGCAGGAAGGATATAAATTAGTCCTTGCAGGAGATACTGATTTTGAAGACGAATATTCACGAAGTTTGAAAGCAATGGCTAAAGAGAATGGAGTGATTCTGACTGGATTTATCAAAGGGAAAAAACTTCATTCTTTATTAAGTAATACACATTGTTATGTGCTTCCTTCTTCACATGAAGGTCTACCCATTGCTTTGCTGGAAGCTATGAGTTATAAAGCTCCTGTTATTGTTAGTAATATCCCTGCAAACTTAGAAGTCGGCTTAAAATATGAAAACTACTTTGAAGTAGGAAATATTGAAGAATTAACCCAAAGATTACAAAAAAATATGGATTCACCTTATCAAAAGGTAGAATATGATATGAGCCTATATAATTGGGATATAATAACAGAACAAACTGCTAACATATATTTAAACCTCCAAAATTCTATATCGAAAAAATCTTAAAATAAGATAGGTTGAGTAGCTACAGTTAACAGGACGATTTAAACAACAAATAAATTGCAGAAATGCAAATCTTTTCCTTTCTTTGTAAAAATGCTAAACTGAGAGTTTATGAGAACAACATTATTAGTTGAGAACGATGACAAAATGGTAAACGAAATCATGGACATGATTCGTCTCCAGAAGTTTGATGTGAAAGACAAAATTCTACGGCTGCTCAATGAAGAAGTGGAAGAAGAACGTATCAATATTGTCAAAGATAATGTAAAATCTTATACCCTTGACGAGTTATGCGGTATATTGAAAGATGACGGAAAATCTTACGAGGAAATGCGCAAAGAATATTTAAATGTAAAATATGGAGTATGAAAATCTTTTGCGACACAAATATTATCATGGAGTTTCTTTTCAACAGAAAAGAAGCCATTGCTATAAAAGAAATATTTCATTGGGCTACCCAAACGCGATCTACTAAATATTTGTCATGCGGCTCAATTTACACTTTGACATACTTAATTGAAAGGGCTTTGAAAAACAGTGATATAGATACAAAAGAGCGTGAAAGTAAATTAAGAGGAATTTTAACCCGAATAGTTCTTGATTATTCTATCATAGAAAATTTGGATTGGCTAAAAGCTATAAAAGACTCTTGTTTTTCCGACATAGAAGACAGCTATCAATATCAAGCAGCTTTATCAGCTAAATGCGATGTGTTGCTGACTCTAAATGATCGTGATTTTAAGCAAATAAAAGAATCCAATAATCTAATAGTTCTTACCCCATCGGAGTTTATAGACCAATTCTGTAAAAACAATTAATAAGCAAAAGTATTACGATAGCATATATAAGGAAAGATAAACTTGCTCATAGATTTTAAAGAATCGCCACAGCCTCGATACGAGATGCTGTGGCGGTTTTTCTTTACGTCGGAATTCAACCAAAATGGCTAAATTCATAAAAAAAATACAGATTAGAGCCTGAACGGTTTAAATTTGTTATATTTGTAATAAACTAAAGGTTAAAAAGGAATTATGGAAAAAGTAACTGACATTGCTTCATATATTTACCAGCGTTATCAAAAAGAATTTGGTAAATGCATTGATGAAATGAAATTGCAATAAAATAATACTTCCGATATCTATCAGAAAGAATACTGATAGTATAATAACATTTTTTTACTTATAAAATAATATTTGTTTCCTCTGTTTTTTTTGTATTTTTGCTAATAAAAGTCTCACAACTTATATATAAATTTTAGTTCTGACTTTAACATATAAATAAAATGCCTAATAATATAATAAAAATTTATATAGATCATCTTGGCCCAGTGCATAATTCGGAATTGGAACTGAAACCATTTATGGTGTTTACAGGGGAATCCGGAACAGGTAAGAGTTATACAGCTCTACTTGTACACTATATATACAAGGTATTATGTACATTCGAATGTTCAATGTTCTTTAAATCCATTGAAGCTTCATTCGATAAACATAAACAACAGCTAAGTGATGAAAATGATGACTTCCTTTTCGAATTCAACATTAAACAGTTCGAAGAGTGGTTAAATAAGGAAGCTGTCAGATATGTGGGTGATTCATTAGGAAGTTATAATCTAGATGCTAACGTAAAAATCAGCTTCATAGGTCCTGCTGAAAACTACAGATTTGTATATAAGCGTGATACTCTTGAAATTAATGGTGAGATGTCGTATTTCGATAATATTCAGATGAATGATTTTTATCCTTTACGACTGCCTTACAGTTCAAAAGAATGGGGAGAATTACCATACTCAGCCTTATTCAAGAATTATTTACAGTCTGTTTTTGGAATAAAGCAAAATAAAACTTTTCTACTTCCACCCTCTAGAGGTGGATTGGTATGTCTAAATGACGTAGGAAGAGGCAACTTCTTGAATTCCAAGGGGAGGATGTACAATGAATTTATTTCCAATTTTTCAGATCTAAAGTCGGAAAAACCGAGTGACGAAGTTTATTCTGAATTAAGTGAATCCTTAATAAAAGGGAAAATAAACATAAAGGATGATGACTTGTATTATGAACAGTCATACGGAGAAATTCCTATAACTGCAAGTGCTGCATCAATAAAAGAGTTGGCTCCATTTGCAATAATGCTGCAAAAAGGTCTGGTCGAACAATATTCAGTGATGTTTGAAGAGCCTGAGACCAATCTACATCCAGAATTACAGATAAAGACAGCCGATATCCTGTCATATCTGTTACAGAAAGGATGCCGATTCCAAATTACTACTCATAGCGATTATATTCTTCGAAGAATAAATGATTTGATTCGACTTAATACACTAAAAAAGATAATTAATGAGGATGAATATAAGGAATTCTGTAAGAAGCATAATTATGATGATTCTTTAAATATAAATAAAGAAAAGGTAGGTGCCTTCCTATTTAAACGTACATCAGAAAATAAGACTGTCATACTAACTCAGAAAATAGATTGTGGTATTCCTTTCGATACATTCCAGTCTGTACTTGACAACCAACTTACAGACAGTTCATATCTTTATGACAAACTTTCAGAAATAAATGAAACAGTTGATTGACGAATTTAATAAGATTTACCCTGCATACCAATCTTCAAATGTGACAGATTGTTCCTTTGACGAGGATGACAATATCGGAAAATCTGATACGTTGCAGCATCTGACTATAAACGGGATAAACGCATGTCTCATTCCTAAATATATTATAAAAGACATAACATCATTATATAAGAATGCAAAATCAGATGAAACATTAAGAAAAGATCCTGATGGAATTTTCCTCATTGAAGAAGGTGGAATGAAATATATTTACATAGTAGAGATGAAAAGCAGCTATACAAAAAGTAATATTGTTAAAGCTAAAAGTCAGGTAGTAGGGGCTTATCTCAAACTACACTCATTATTCAGCTTACTTCAATCGTATCATCCATCAGAATGGATAGTCAGGGGCATAATAGCTTCTTTCTCTCCTACTGTAGAGAAAGTACAGGATTTTATAAGAAGAAAAACCACCGGAGATATTGTAAGCTCTTTTTGCTATAACTTCCAGAGAGATAAAAAATATATAATGCCGGAAGAGGACTGCAAAAAGTATTTTTTCCCACTAAATGTTCCTGAAATAACTCTGTATTATGTAGCAGTCCCAGGTATGGCCAACAATCATACTATTGATTTCAGAAATATCATCATATAGAGTTTTATCAATACTATTCTCTTACATGTATATTGTAACCAAAGGATTCTATTCATAAAACATTTGAAAGGCTTAAAAAATATAAAAAATATCCATAGGATATTTTCAACTTCAAGTTATATCTGACAGTCAATGGTAAAGATAAAATACTCAATTTTATAAATTCTATTTCGATTCATGTTAAACCAACTATGAAATCCTAAAATTGCTGAATATAAAATATAGAAAAAATTTAACCGTTTGTTTTAACTCAAAATGAAAACACGATGATTACATTTACTCTTTGTCTGGTGGCTTTGATAGCCGGATATTTTATTTACGGGAAACTGGCTGAACGTATTTTTGCACCTGATAACCGCTTGACTCCTGCCGTGACTGATGCGGATGGGGTGGATTATATAGTACTCCCAAACTGGAAAGTGTTTATGATTCAGTTTTTGAATATAGCCGGAGTGGGGCCTATTTTTGGAGCAATTATGGGGGCTATGTTTGGAAGTGCTTCTTTTCTGTGGATTGTGTTGGGCTCTATTTTTGCAGGGGCAGTGCATGATTATTTCTCGGGCATGCTGTCTTTACGGAATCATGGGGAAAGCTTGCCGGAGCTCGTAGGAAGGTATCTGGGAAAATCTACCAAACAGGTGATGCGTGTATTTACTGTGGTACTGATGATACTGGTAGGTGCGGTATTTGTGGCGTCACCGGCTACCTTACTGGCGAAACTGACACCGGAGTATCTGGATATTACGTTCTGGATTGTTGTAATCTTTATTTATTATATACTGGCTACGTTTCTGCCGATAGACAAGATTATCGGTAAGGTGTATCCGATTTTTGCACTGGCTTTGATTTTTATGGCTTTGGGATTGCTGGTGATGCTGTATGTAAACCATCCTACTCTGCCGGAACTGTGGGAGGGGCTAAGCAATACGCATCCGAAAGCGGAATCGACTCCTATTTTCCCGATGATGTTTATCACTATTGCCTGCGGAGCTATCTCGGGATTTCATGCGACACAAAGTCCGCTGATGGCCCGCTGTATGAAGAGTGAGCGTATTGGACGGCCGATTTTTTACGGTGCAATGATTACGGAAGGTATTGTGGCACTGATCTGGGCGGCTGTGGCTACATACTTCTTCCACCAGAATGGTATGGGAGTAAGTGATGCTTCTGTAGTGGTTTTTGAAATCAGTAAAGAATGGTTGGGATCTATAGGTAGTGTACTGGCGATATTGGGTGTGGTAGCGGCTCCTATTACCAGTGGGGATACGGCATTCCGCTCGGCACGACTGATTGTGGCGGATTTTATGAATCTTGAACAAAAGAGTTTGAAATCGCGTTTGTATATTTGTATCCCGATGTTTTGCGTAGCAGGGGCTATCTTGTTGTATAGTCTTCGTGATGCGGACGGATTCCAAGTGATCTGGAGGTATTTTGCATGGGCTAACCAAACTTTGGCGGTATTTACTTTGTGGACCATCACAGTATGGCTGGTACGCGAAAGGAAAGGATTATCGTTTATGATGACACTGGTACCGGCGCTGTTTATGACCATGGTTTGTCTGACATATATTACCGTAGCTCCGGAAGGAATAGGAATGAATAAGGGCTATATAGGATGGGTATCTTCCTTGTCTTTATTGATTGGCGTGATTTGCTTCTGCCGGTGGTATATGAAACAAAAAGCACAGAGATAGTACGGATATATAAGTTCGGAAAGCAAGCTTTTTGGCTTGGTACTGCTCTCGCCTTTCACTATCTTTTCAGAAGATAGGAGGCGGCTTGGCATAGTTCAAACTTGAAAACTATGTTTTCGTTTGCCTCTGCTCTCGCCTTTCACTATCTTTTCAGAAGACAGGAGGCGGCTCGGCATAGTTCAAACTTGAAAACTGTGTTTTCGTTTGCCTCTGCTCTCGCCTTTCACTATCTTTTCAGAAGATAGGATACGGTTCGGTATTGTCTTCGCTCAAAAGCAAGCTTTTGGCTTGGCACTACTCTCACCTTTCACTATCTTTGTCAAATTGTTTTTCAAACCCAAAAGCAACTTATGAATTTCAAGAAAACGAATCTATTTATTGCTGCTTTTTGTTTGTGTAGTGCTGCACAGGCGGAACAAGCGGACTCTACCCTAATCTACCGCATAGAGGCAAGTGGAAATGTATCGGAGGGTACATATGCACCGCTCTGGTTTACGGCTAACCGGTACGGACTGTCGAGCCAAGAACCGAACAGCGGATTTCTGCGGGCTGGTATCGCATATAACCGGCAACTGCCGCATCATTGGCGTATTCAGGCTGGACTGGACCTGGCTGGAGCTGTAAACCAGACAAGCAACTTTGTAGTACAACAGGCTTATGGAGATATTTCCTGGCGTTTTCTTACATTGAGTATCGGAAGTAAGGAACGTACAGGCGGGCCATTGGAAAAGAATGAGCGCTTAAGCAGTGGTATGATGGTGGAAGGTAATAATGCACGTCCGGTGCCTCAGGTGCGGGGTGAGATTGCCGACTATGTATCGGTTCCGGGGACAAAGGGATGGCTGGCTCTGAAAGGTCATATCGCGTATGGTATGTTTACCGACAATAGCTGGCAAGAGAGTTTTGCCGGTGCAGGACAGTCGTACGGAAGGGATGTATTGTATCACAGTAAGGCGCTGATGTTCCGAATCGGAAACAGGGAGAAACTGCCGCTGGAATTTGAATTCGGTATACTGGATGCAGCGCAGTTTGCCGGTGATCAGATGAAAAAGAATGCAGACGGAAGCAGTACATTGGTACATGACATGCCGGACGGACTGGACAGTTTTATAAAGGCATTTCTACCGGTACGAAGTGAAGATAAAATGGCAAACGTGGAAGGGAACCATGTGGGTAGCTGGAACTTTGCCTTGAATTATTATTTGCACGACTGGAAGTTCCGGGTGTATCTGGAACATTATTTTGATGATCACTCGCAGATGTTCTGGCAGTATGGAAGATGGAAGGACGGACAGCTGGGTATTGATATCACTTTGCCTAAAAACCGTTTCGTGAGTAATGTGGTATGGGAAATGATGTCGACAAAGGATCAGACCGGACCGATTTTGTACGATGGCTTTGCAGGCAGTTTTCCGGAGTATCAGGTAAGTGCAGGAGATAATTATTATAACAACGGAGGTTATCAGGCTTGGCAACACTGGGGCTATGGAATGGGAAATCCTCTCCTGCCCGGTCCTATTTACAATCAGGATGGTAAAATTACATTTAAAAGTAACCGTGTGCGCTCGCATCATCTAGGTATAGAGGGAAATCCGGCTACGGAGTGGAATTACCGGGTACTGGTATCGTTTGCCCGCCACTGGGGTACGTATTTTGTGCCATTGGACAAGCAGAGAAAGCAGTTCAGCTCGCTGTATGAGGTGACGTATACTCCGCAATGGACGAAAGGTTGGAGTGTGTCGGCTGCTTTAGGTGTAGACCGGGGAAATTATCTGGGTAACTCTACCGGAGGAATGCTGACGGTAAGAAAAACAGGAGGTATCTTATAACTGAAAAAACGGAATAGTGTATGAATAAAAGAATATATACAGGTCTTTTGGTTTTCTTACTCGTGTTGTTGGGGGGATGTAAAAAGGCTCCTATAAACAGCGATATAGAGGGTATGTGGAAACTGGAGGAATATACGACTACAGAAGATGGGGTAACGCATCCTTGCGAACGGATTTATTATAGCATCCAGCTGTGGGTGGTAGATATAGCGGAAAAGCAGGGTACAAAGGGATACGTACCGTCAATCGGACGATTTGCTTATGGTGAGGATGGAAATACGGTGATTATGAAGGATTTTTATTACCGGAAAGGAACAACAGACAGCAAAGAACCGACTAAACTGGAAGACTTGCAGCCGTATGGGCTGAATAGCCTGGAAACCACTTTCGAAATAGTAAAATCGGATGGCAAGAATATGGTATTGCGTTCGGACTATGCAACGCTGACTTTCAGTAAATTTTAAATCAAGGTCTTGACTCATGGGAAAAATAAACTGGTATGCCTTGTATGTGCGTATGCACCATGAAAAGAAAACAGCAGAAAGGCTGGAACAGATGGAAGTAGAGTATTATCTGCCTGTACAGGAGGTAGTACGCCAGTGGAGTGATCGGAAAAAGAAACTGCAGATGGTGGTAATCCCGATGATGATTTTTGTACACACGGATGAAGTAAACCGCATCAAACTGATGCAGCAACTACCAAGTGTGACCGGTACCTTGATAGACCGATGTACGCATCGGCCTGCCATTATTCGGGAGGATGAGATGGAGCGCTTCAAGTTTATGCTGGATTTCTCGGAAGAAGCTGTTACATTTACAGACGGACCGATTCATCCGGGAGAAAAGGTACAAGTACTGAAAGGGCCGCTGAAGGGCCTGACAGGTGAACTGATTGAAACACACGGAAAGACCCGGGTAAGTGTACGGATTGAGAATCTGGGGTATGCAGCAGTAGATATTCCTGCCGGATTTATTGAGAGACTCAACGAAAAGTGATGTATTTATTGCACATGAAATTGACGGCTCCGTAAACAAACAGACCGAGGAATTGAGCCAGATATTCATTGCAATGAAAAATCTCTACCAACAGTAGCAGAAAAAGAAATTGTGCGCTATAAGCTATAAGGAAAGCGCCGGAAAAGAATAGCATCTGATGCCAGATGTTATTTTTTTTTGTTTCTGCCTGTAGGGGAAAAATCCAGTATTTGGACCAGATGAAATTGTGTATCTGCGCAATGACATAAGCTGCAATATTGGCTAGCATATAGTCTTGGTTTGCATAATGCATCATAATGCCGACTACCAGGGCAGTAATCAGTGCATTCAAGGTACCAATAACGGCAAAGCGGAAAATACGGACGGATTCTTTCATCTGTATATACACAAAAAAAGAAGAGGATGAGCCGGCTCATTACAAGAGTGACTGGAGTGTTCCGTCATTCCGGTACCGACACATCCTCTTCGCTTAGCAGGGATTATTCTTTGATATCAATAACCAAATTCAATTCGTCAAGCTGCTTCTGATCGAGGTATCCAGGAGCATCGAGCATCACATCGCGACCGGAATTGTTCTTCGGGAATGCGATGCAGTCGCGGATAGAATCCAAGCCAGCAAACAGAGATACCCAACGGTCGAGACCATAAGCCAGACCACCGTGAGGAGGAGCACCGAACTTGAAGGCATTCATCAGGAAGCCGAACTGTTCTTGTGCCTTTTCCGGAGTGAAACCGAGGATTTCGAACATCTTAGCCTGCAACTGTGAGTCGTGGATACGGATAGAACCACCTCCTACTTCTACACCGTTGATGACCATGTCGTATGCATCGGCACGTACGGCTGCCGGATTAGTGTCGAGAAGCGCAATGTCTTCGTCTTTAGGGTGAGTGAACGGATGGTGCATTGCCATCAGGCGGCCTTCTTCTTCGCTCCATTCGAACATCGGGAAGTCGATAACCCAAAGACAAGCGAACTTGTTCTTGTCGCGCAAGCCAAGCTGGTTACCCATTTCAAGACGCAGCTCGCAAAGTTGTTTGCGGGTTTTCATAACATCATCTCCGCTCAAGATAAGGATGAGGTCGCCTGGTTTTGCACCAAAGGCCTCTTTCATCTGCTGGAGAACTTCTTGTGTATAGAATTTGTCTACGCTTGATTTTACATTACCGTCTGCTTCTACACGAGCGTAAACCATACCTTTTGCTCCAATCTGAGGACGTTTTACGAACTCTGTGAGCTGGTCGAGTTGTTTACGGGTGTAAGTAGCAGCTCCTTCTGCACAGATACCGCCGATGTAGGCTGCATTGTCGAATACAGAGAAGCCGTGACCTTTCATAATGTCCATCAGTTCTACGAATTTCATGCCGAAACGCAAATCGGGTTTATCGCTACCGTAGTATTTCATGGCATCGGCCCATGGCATACGGATGAAAGGTTCGGTGAGTTCTACACCACGCAGTTCTTTGAAGAGGTGTTTAGCCATTCCTTCGAAAGTCTGGATGATGTCTTCCTGTTCTACGAAGCTCATTTCGCAGTCGATCTGTGTAAATTCCGGCTGACGGTCTGCACGAAGGTCTTCGTCGCGGAAGCATTTCACAATCTGGAAGTAACGGTCGAAACCGGATACCATAAGCAACTGTTTCAATGTCTGCGGAGACTGTGGAAGTGCATAGAACTGTCCCGGATTCATGCGTGAAGGTACTACAAAGTCGCGTGCACCTTCGGGGGTAGAACCGATAAGCATCGGAGTTTCTACTTCGAGGAAGCCTTTGCTGTCGAGATAACGGCGTACCTCCATAGTCATGCGGTGACGGAGTTCAAGATTCTTACGTACAGCATTACGACGCAAGTCAAGGTAGCGGTACTTCATACGGAGATCATCACCACCGTCTGTATTGTCTTCGATAGTAAACGGAGGTGTCTGTGCTGCATTGAGCACTATGAGTTCTGCTACGATGATTTCGATTTCACCGGTAGGAATGTTATTGTTTTTGCTGGAACGTTCGTTTACTGTACCGGTTGCCTGAATGACGTATTCACGTCCCAAGTGATTGGCACGCTCGCAAAGTTCAGCATTTATTTCTGTATTAAATACCAACTGAGTGATACCATAACGGTCGCGGAGGTCGACAAAGGTCATTCCGCCCATCTTACGTACACGCTGTACCCATCCGGCCAGTGTGACGCTTTTGCCTGCATCGGCGAGTCTCAACTCACCGCAAGTATGACTTCTGAACATAAGTTTACTGTTTTTATCTTTAAGTGGCACAAAGTTAGCACTTGTTTTTGACTTATACAATAGAATGGAGAATAGAACTTTGTGTCAGGTAATCGGGCTGGTCGGCATAAATATAGATAACACTCCCTCCTTTAATGGCATCGATAATAGGACGGGAAAGTTTCTGCGGGAGAGCCGGACAACCTAAACTTCTTCCCAAACGTCCGCTGGAAGGAATAACCGACGGATCGGCATAGGAAGCTCCATGTATCACTATGGCACGCTCGCGGGCACGGTCGTTTATACCTTTTTCCAGCCCTTCGAGTATGAGGGAATAACCGTTACGTCCCTGATAGGTGCTCTCGGTAAGGTAAAAGCCTAAAGAGCTTTTATAGGAGCCTTGTTTATTGGAAAAAGAGGTGGCATAATTGCCTCCGCTGTTTCTGCCGTGTGCTACTACTGATGAGAACAGCAGTTTTCGCTGACGCATATCGAATACATACAGACGCTTTTCTGTGGAGGGTTTGGAGAAATCGATAAGCGTGAGGATATCTCGCTTACGCTGCTCTATTTTATTATATCCGGCTACAGCCTGACGGAAGGCAACAGGATTGACGACACCATCAAGTTGCATGAATTCGTACAACTCTTCACATTCGTCTACCTTGGCCATTTCATTCACAGGAGAAGAACTTCCTGCTCTGAAGGCTGCAAAAGGAATACAGCATAAAATAACTGAAAATATAATTCGCCGCATGATGTCTATTTACAATTTAGCGGCAAAAATACTGCTTTTCAGTCGAATAGGAAGAATCAGGATTGTTAAATATTATTCGATAACCACTACTAACGTAGCCTCAACAGGTGCCCAATCGTAAATAAACTTGGCGTGAGAAGTGGCATTGCGCACACACATATGCGAACGAGGAATTGTGCCTAATGACCAACTGTATTCTATCATGGAAGTACGGGGTGCATTAACCGGCACTCCGTGAATGTAGGCTCCGTTTGTAAAACGACTTGCATAAGGAGCATACCCTCCTACTGCAGACGAACCGTCTTTCAGAAAAACCATTCGTTCTTTTTTCTGTTGGAGAAGAAACATGCCTAAAGGAGTTTCCTGTGCATAAGGAGGACGATGAAGACCGGTAGTAGCCGGATTCATACTTCGTACTTTCCAGTGACCGCGGGATTCACGTTCCAAGGAAACAATATTCTGATCTCTACGGTCGACAAAAACAAGATGAAGGAAATGGGTAGGATACTTCAAGCGTTTGACATAACGGCGCGGAACAAGCCACTCACCTTCGATGGTGATAGGAGCTACCCGATAAAAGACAGAATCTTCTTCGAGAATATTTACTATACTACCGTCGCGGCCATAACGCACAGGAGTTTCCTCATCGGTAGGATGATACAAAGGAACCGACTGATATCTTTCTACGCCAAGAGTATCTGCCACACGTCCATACACATTTCGTACAAACTGTTTTACCAAAGGAGCTTCGCTATTCAGATTTTTATAGTTTTTAAAAACACCTAATTGCAAACTGTCGGTAAGAAGATTTTCTACAAAGGCTATACACTTACGGATGGTCTCCCATTTAAAACTACGCACCGTATCTTTATAAGAGTAGGTATCTTTTAATGTATAACGGTCGTACAGCAATTCTTTAGTAATCTGTATATCGGATGCCAATAACGGACGAGCCTTAGGAGGAAAAACTAAAAGAGGAGTATCAACACGGGCTGTATCCGGCCAGTCCAACAATGAATATTTATTTGCCTGACCATGTTCGCAGCCTAAAAAGAAAGAACAGGCTACCAAAAACATGAAGATAATATGAAATATGCTTTTCATAAGAATATTCCTTGTGATTCAAAGTTAACAAAATATATTTATAAAAACAATCTTTTATTTAACAAACAAACTGAAAGACAAATAGTTTATCAGAAGAGAGTGTTTTTCTATGAAAATAATATCAGATACAAAATAATAAACTTCTACTTACAGGTTACTATAAAAAGAGCACGGAAGCTCTGCTCCTGCAAAACTTCCGTGCTCTCCTGCTTATAACGCTTAGAAACGAACCATCATTTCTATTACGAACTTATCTTGCTCTGATGGTTTGGCCAATGATAAGTCTTTATAAAAATATTTTTCGTAGTTTACTCTTAAGTCGGCTTGAAACGGTTTTCCAAGACTGAAAGTGAGACCGCCGGTAATACGCTTACGTTCGTGATCATCAATCACCAGCTGTCCGTTTTCATCAGGTATGCCTTCGCTATTATTTCCCATATAATCGAAACGGGCCAGAATAGACATTTTCTTGAACAGCATTTTCTGATTACGGAAGAACCAATCGTAATTGACAAATGCATCGACAGCCCATACATCATCAAAATCAACATGAGCATATCGCTTGTACATAGCTTCTACTTCGAAATGCCAGTTATTCCATTCGTAGTAAGTACCTACATCGTACATATAAATATTGGTATCTGCAGGACGGACGCGCTGGGTACTCAAAGTAAGATTATATCCTTTGAACGGATACATTTGTATTTTTCCGGAGTAACACAATACCTTATGCCAGCCTTTTTGCTCGGTAAGCCCGGAGCCACTGAACAGTCCGGCTTCTATATCAAAAGGAAATCCCTCTTTTTGTTTATACTTCAAAGTAGCACCCGCATCACGTAAACTACCCATCTGTTTGGCAATAAAAGAGCGGTTAGCAAAATACTGCTGATGAGGAGAACGATGTGCATCGATTGTAAAAGGAACTCGCTTCTGTCCGATTGTGACCTCCCAATTCTGGAAAGGAGTGACACACACATAAGCGTCGAGCATTTTCATTTCACCTTCATCGCATAAATCGATTTCTGCTTTGTAGCGAACTTTAGGATGAACATTTCCCGAAAAGCTGACACGTGCATTTCGTACCTGGAAACGTTGTTCGTCATTAGTAGTCTGATACTCGTATTTACCACGGATAGTACCATGAACCTCCGGCAAATAATCTTTCAAGTCGATGGTCTGTGCAGTTGCTGTGAATGAAGAAACTGCCATCAGCAATGTGCTTGTACACGCTAAAAGTTGCTTTCTCATGAAGTATTTTCTTTTTGGCTACAAAAGTATGGGAGGTATATAAACAGATTATGTCAAATGTATTACAAAGATGTTACATCATCAGATATACGTGCTGTCTCCACCTTTTCCAGCCGCATACGTAACCGGGGCATCTGCGACTTACGGATACGGAGAGTCATCACACAATCCATGTCGTATGACTGATCAAGAACCTCTGGAGACTCTTCCTTTACAATACGCATAATATCGTTCATAAAAGGATATTCAAATACTACTGTCACTTGTTCATCTACTGTTTTCTCTATAATCTGTGCTTCGGACAAGGCTTGTGCTGCTGCAGTCTTATACGCAACTATAAGACCACTGGTACCCAATTTAATTCCCCCGAAATAGCGGACAACTATTACCAGGATATCTGTAAGCTCATTGGAGTTAATCTGTCCCAATATAGGTTTTCCTGCCGTACCGGAAGGTTCGCCATTATCATTGGCACGAAACTCCTTACGCTCTGCCCCCAACATATAGGCATAACATACATGGCGGGCATCGTAATACTTTTTCTGATATTCATCCAAATAGGCCTTGATTTCTGCAAGCGTACGTACAGGCAAAGCAATTGCAATAAATTTACTCCGTTTCTCTGTATAAACAGATTCTGCCGGAGCTGCTATGGTTTTATAAGTATCTTCTGTCATCATGAAGACAAAGGTAGAAAATCTTATTTTTACCACATAAAAAAAGGTCAGGATACTTTCTCTAAAATATCCTGACCTCCCCTCCTTAGGGCTATTTTATGGAAATGATATCATCGTTCATAACACATAAGCCATAGAAATTGAAAACTTTCTATTCTTTCTCCGACGAGAAACAAAAAACAACTTTCGATATTAGTCTAACTTATGTATCACCAGCCCTGAACGGAGTTTAGGTTCAAACCAAGTAGTTTTAGGCGGCATGATATTACCTGTATCGGCAATATCCATCAACTGTTTCATGGAAACCGGATAAAGAGCCAGCGCCATTTTCATTTCACCACTATCTACCCGTTTCTTCAACTCTCCCAATCCACGTATACCTCCAACAAAATCAATCCGTTTATCCGAGCGTAAATCCTTAATGCCCAGAATCTCGTCCAAAATAAGATTTGAAGAGATAGTTACGTCCAGCACACCTATCGGGTCATGATCATTATAAGTACCCGGCTTGGCAGTAAGACTATACCACTTGCCATCCATATACAATGAGAAATTATGTAAGGCAGACGGTCTGTACTCTTGAGTGCCTTTCTCTTCGACATCAAAATGAATCTTCAACGCTTCCAGGAACTGAGCCGGAGTCAGCCCATTAAGATCCTTCACCACACGGTTGTAATCGATAATAGTAAGCTGATTGGCCGGGAAACAAACTGCCATAAAATAATTATATTCTTCATCTCCCCGGTGATCAGGATTCCGACTGGCCTTCTCTGCCCCTACCAAGGCTGCAGCTGCACTCCGGTGATGTCCGTCTGCAATATACAAAGAAGGCATAGAAGCAAACTCCTTTGTAATAGCAGCAATATCCTCATCGCAGTCTATCACCCAAAAAGTATGTCCAAACCCATCGTCAGGAGCTACAAAATCGTAAACAGGCTTTTGTGCCGTATATTTTGCAATAATACCTTCCAACACCTTATTATCCGGATAAGCAAAAAATACAGGTTCAATATTCGCATTATTGATACGCACATGCTTCATGCGATCTTCTTCCTTATCACGACGAGTCAGTTCATGTTTTTTTATCACGCCATTCATGTAGTCGGGTACATAAGCTCCTACAACCAATCCATATTGCGTTTTCCCGTTCATGGTCTGGGCATAAATGTAATAGCACTCTTTCGTATCCTGCACCAGCCATCCTTTCTCCTGAAACATACGGAAATTCTCCACAGCTTTATCGTATACAGCAGGATCGTGTTCGTCTGTACCTTCGGGAAAATCAATCTCGGGCTTGATGATATGATAAAGTGACTTTTCGTTCCCTTTTGCTTCTTCACGGGCTTCGGCCGAATTCAACACATCATAAGGCCGGGAAGCAACCTGCTCCACCCATTCTTGAGGAGGACGAATTCCTTTAAAAGGTTTGATTTTAGCCATAGTATCAGATTTTTAGTTATTTTTTATTGACACGGAATTTCTCACAGCCGTTTTGGAAGAAGTCTACAATCTGACGAGCTGCTGCAATGCCTGCATTGATATTAGCTTCGGCAGTTTGAGCCCCCATCTTCTTCGGAGTAGAAAAATAACGTCCAGGATAATGAGATGCAAACTCTTCATGATGAACAGGCATAATATCGGTCACGTATTTCAGATCCGGACGGTCGTGCATCAAACGCAGCAGATCAACCTCATTGATGACTTCCTTACGAGCCGTATTTACCAGCACACCACTCTTCGGCATCCGGTTAACCAAATCGTAGTCTATGGAGTTCTTGGTTTCAGGAGTAGCCGGAATATGCAATGACACAATTTGACATGTTTCATACAAAGCCTGAACAGAATCCAATGGTATCACACCATCTTTTTCCATCACATCCTTTGGACAATAAGCATCGTATGCATATATTTCCATTCCAAAGCCTTTGGCTATACGAGCCACATTCCGGCCCACATTTCCGTAAGCATGGATACCCAACTTCTTTCCTTTCAACTCTGTACCGGCTTTTCCATCATAGAAGTTGCGCACTGCCATCACCATCATACCGAAAGCCAACTCAGCTACAGCATTTGAATTCTGTCCCGGTGTATTCATCACACAAACCTGATGAGCTGTAGCAGCTTCCAAATCCACATTGTCATAACCGGCACCGGCACGAACTACAATCTTCAACTCTTTGGCAGCATCCAATACTTGCTCATCAATTATGTCGCTGCGGATTATGATTGCATCTACATTCTCTACCGCATCAAGTAACTGTTCCTTATCTGTATATTTTTCCAACAGAGCCAATTCATAGCCTGCCGCTTCCACTTCCTGACGGATACCGTCGACTGCTACCTTAGCAAACGGCTTTTCGGTTGCAATTAAAACTTTCATAATAGTAAGATTTAATGAGTTTTTTCAAATTCTTGCATACAGTCTATCAATGCCTGCACACTTTCTACCGGCATTGCATTGTAGCATGATGCACGGAAACCACCGACAGAACGATGTCCTTTGATACCCACCATACCACGTTCGGTAGCAAATTTCAAGAAGTCAGCTTCCAGGTCTTTATACTCATCAGCCATTACGAAGCAAATATTCATATATGAACGGTCTTCTTGTACAGTAACCGTACCTCTGAACAGTTTGTTACGGTCTATTTCTGCATACAACATCTCCGCGCGCTGTTTAGCACGACGCTGCATCTCTTCAACCCCACCCTGTGCCTTAATCCAACGTAATGTCTGCAAAGCTGCATAAATAGGTACTACCGGAGGAGTATTAAACATAGACCCTTTGTCTACATGAGTCTGATAATTCAACATCGTAGGAATATGGCGAGAAACCTTACCTAATGCATCATTCTTTACAATTACAAATGTTACACCAGCCGGAGCAAGATTTTTCTGCGCACCACCATAGATACAGATGTATTTAGAGACATCAACCGGACGAGAGAAAATATCAGAAGACATATCGGCTATCATTGGAACATCTACATCCAAATCGGCATGCAATTCTGTTCCATAAATGGTATTATTGGTCGTGATATGGAAATAGTCTACATCAGCAGGAACTGTATAGTTTTTCGGTATATAAGTATAACCTTCAGCTTCGGAAGAGGCAACTTCTACAGTTTCACCAAATCCTTTAGCCTCTTTCAGTGCCTTTTTAGCCCAAGTACCCGTATTCAGATAAGCGGCTTTCTTTTCCAGGAAGTTATAGGGAACCATACAAAACTCCATACTTGCTCCTCCCCCAAGGAAAAGCACCGAATAGCCGTCTGGTATGTTCAGAAGTTCTTTGAATAAGGCTACTGCCTCATCTACCACTGGCTGGAAATCTTTAGCACGGTGACTGATTTCCATCAAAGAAAGCCCTGAACCGTTGAAATCAAGAATAGCCTGAGCTGTTTTTTCAATCACCTCGCGCGGCAGAATAGAAGGCCCCGCATTAAAATTATGCTTTTTCATTTGGAAGTTTGTTTTGGTTTAACAATCTTGTTTTTAATCTCGACATTTGCGAATTTAGCGATTATTTTCAGACTTCCAAAAGTTTTGATGATAAATTTCCAGTATTATAATATTTATACTTTCATTTTACTCTTAAAACGAAGATTTAAATATCAAATTGGCACAGCCATACCCACCTATGACAAACAGGCATTCCAGTCATCATAGCATACCACCCGAGAAGAGCGGAAGATGAAAGATTAATAATATCACAAAGATATTATTTTGCCTGTTCTATCAAAGTTTTTACCCCTTTTATCTTTTCATTTTGTATAAGTTTTAACGTTTGTTTCACCTTTTTCCGTGAAACAGCCGCAAAAGCATAATGGTCCTTTACATCTACCCGACCGATATCTTCCTTGCTCAACCCGCCTTTCTTAAACAGGAAACCCACGATATCTATTTTATTGATTTTATCTTTTTTCCCTTTACCAATATATAAAGTAACATAGGCTGGTAAAGCAGGCTTCGGGGTTTGTTCCGGTAATACAAATTCTTCCGGATTTCCTTTCAGATAAGAAGGTATTGATTCTTCTGGATGCAAAATAATATATGCATTACCGTCTGCCTCCCAACGAGCTGTACGTCCGTTACGATGTACAAAACCATCTTCGGCTATCGGAAGATGATAGTGCACTACATTCCGAATATCTGGAATATCCAGTCCGCGGGCAGCCAAATCGGTAGAAATAAATATATGGCAACTTCCGTTACGAAACTTGTAAAGCGCACGTTCGCGGTCGTCCTGTTCCATTCCACCATGGAAAGTTTCACAATACACTTTCATAGAATGCAGATACTTACCTACCCGGTCTACACTTTCACGATGATTACAGAAGACAAGCGTAGACTGATCACCCAAACTACATAACAACTTATATAATGTTTCCAGTTTATCCTTGACTGGCGACATTACCTTATATATATGGATACGGTTTATCCCCTGTGTATCCGGATCGAGAAAATCAAGTTTCACTGTTTTGTTCAATCCAGTAAAACGTGGAATATCTTCCGTATCGGTAGCAGAAAGCAAAAAACGACGCTTCAAGGCAGGAAGTTTACCTATCACTTCAGCCATTTCCTCCTGAAATCCAAACTCCAGACATTTGTCAAATTCATCGATAACCAATGTCCGGACAGATGAAGCATCGATATTCTGCTTGGTCAGATGATCGTTCATACGGCCGGGAGTAGCAATCACGACCGATGGACGAATTCCTTTCATAGTACGGTGTTCGTCCATTGCCGGACGCCCACCGTAGCAGCTCATTACCTTAAAATCCGTACCCATTGCCTTGAAGACCTGTTCAATCTGCAATGCCAGTTCCCGAGAAGGCACCAAGACAACAGCCTGTACCCCTTCCACACCAGGCTTCAGTAATGAAACCAGCGGAAGAAGATAAGCCAACGTTTTGCCAGTACCTGTAGGTGACAAAAGAATCAGATCGCTTCCTTCTTTACATACATCCACAGCAACTTGCTGCATGGCATTCAACTGTTCGATTTTCAAATTGGCAAGTATAGTCCGGATATCCATAGGTATATTTTAATTATTCTACGTACAACACTAATCCCTTCAAGTATTCTCCTTCAGGATGATAAATATTTACCGGATGATCTCCGGGCTGTGTAAGCTGATGTAAGATACGTACACTACGTCCACTCTGTGCAGCAGCAGTAAATACCGCATTACGGAAGTTTTCCTTGCTTACTACCTGCGAGCAGGAGAAAGTAAACAGTATACCTCCGGGACGGATTTTCTCGAATGCCTTCGCGTTCAACTTGGTATATCCACGAAGTGCATTGCGAAGTGCATCACGATGCTTGGCAAAAGCTGGAGGATCGAGAATAATCAGGTCATACTGATCACCCATGCGGTCCAAGTATTTAAAGGCATCTTCAGCATACGCTTTATGGCGGGTATCTCCCGGGAAGTTCAACTCTACATTATCATTTGTCAAGTCAATAGCCTTTGCGGAACTGTCTACTGAATGTACCAGATTTGCTCCTCCTCTCATGGCATAAAAAGAGAATCCACCCGTATAACAGAACATATTCAAAACATTCCGTCCCTTTGCATAACGTTCCAACAGGCTACGGTTCTCACGCTGGTCGACAAAGAATCCGGTTTTCTGTCCTTTCAACCAGTCCACATGAAACTTCAGTCCATTCTCCATAGCCACGTTCTCAGGACTTCCTCCCTTGATAAAGCCATTTTCTGTCGCCAGCAGATCTGCCTTAAACGGTAATGTAGTTTCTGACTTATAGTAAATATTCTGAATAATATCTCCCATCACTTCCGACAAAGCATCGGCTATCTCCATCCGATACACATGCATACCTGCAGAATGTGCCTGCATCACAGCAGTATGGTCGTATACATCAATAATAAGGCCCGGCAAGTTATCACCTTCCCCATGTACCAGACGATAAGTGTTATTCCTCGGATTGCCTATCAAGCCAAGTGCACAGCGCAGATCTTTTGCCACCTGTAGTTTTTGTCTCCAAAACTGAGCATTAATTTCCACCTGCTCAAACGACAGTACACGCACAGCAATACTACCAATCTGGAAATGGCCACAAGCTATAAATTCTTTTTTCGAAGTATAAACATCTACTACTTCACCTTCTTCGGGCTCCCCTTCTACACGGGCAATAGCTCCCGAAAAAACCCAAGGATGGAAACGCTTCAGCGATTCTTCCTTTCCCGGTTTAAGATATACTTTCTTATATGACATAAATGTAACGGATAAAATCAATTATTAACCGGAGCTTCTTCTATCACCCGCTCCACGCGAAAATTACCTTCCCTTTTCAATTCCTCAAGGTAGGTATAAATCTCTACACAAGCCCATGCATCAGTTGCAGCATATAACTGCTGTGCTTCTGTAAGACTCTCAGCTTCCCAATTGGAAAGGCGCTGGCTTTTGGATATCTTCTTTCCAAACAATAAGGCATAAATTTTCTGCAAGCTCATTTCCTCTATTCCAAAATGACGAACATAATCCTGCAATTCAATCCAATTGCCTTGACGCGGATCTTTATTATTCCGTTTGCGAAGCATGGCAAAGTCATCCTTCAGCGAAAGTCCGATCTTCAGCACATCGTTCAAAAGAAAATCTTCCAGAAAATCAGGCAACCCCAAACGGTTCAACCGAAAAAGGAAGCATGTATCCTGTGTAGATATCTGAAGCAATGCCACCTGATGAGTCGTACCCCGACGGAACGAAGGACGCGTTTCAGTATCAACTCCTACCACCTCATGCCTGTTTAGATAATCGACAGCTTTCCGTGCTTCCGCTTCTGTATAGACCACAAAAATCCGCCCCGGGAAAACCACTTTCGGCATTTCGGCTACTATCTGTTTTTTTATTTTATTCTGTAGTACAATCATTCCAAGTTTTCTGTAAAGGGTTTTTTCATCATTATTCCCAACGGTCTCCAAAACCATCATCATCTCCAGTTTCAAGCCCTTCGTACAAGTCATTTTCATCGAACTCCTCATCCCCATGCAAAGTTACATTAGAATATTCGTCCTCTTCATCTTCCGCTCCTGCAGCATATTTTACCGTATGCAATGCACGCATCACATTAACCAAACGCTGCCCCCAAAATTCAGCGAACTGTTCACGGCAAATAACCAAGGCATCATTCATTGTCTGCTCAAATCCTAACTGATACACACATACAAAATCCTTCAGGGGTTGATAAATGTCTGCCAGTCCTTCTGAAATATTCTGTTTAATAGGAGTATCACTGTAAGCCATATCATCAAGAAACACTTCCAGATAATCATCCTTTTCACCCAGCAGCGCAGCAATTCCACCACATATGCGCTGATAGTCTCCCTCTGTGACAAACAACTCCGGATCGAATTCATCCATCCGCTCTCCCTGAGGGAGCAAAGAGGCCTTCAGATAAAGCAAAGGCAGCAACTTAAGAGACTTATCTACAAACGAACGACGGGAAATCTGAGGCGCCCGTTCCAAGAATCCGCAGAACTCAGCCGCCACTGTTACAAATTCAACTGTATTCTTATCGAATATAATTTTTGTGTTCTTTTCCATAACTCCATATTATGGTGCAAAGGTATGAAAAAAATTTCGCAGTTTTAGTTTTATTCGTACATTTGCATGTATAAAATAAGGTGTTATGACAAAGAAAAAAACAGATAACAAAACCAGCGAAGAGAAATTTATCAGTGCCGGGAAAGTGGTAACAGCCATCAAAAGCGAGACCTTTCATTTTACAGTCGGGCTTTTCTGTGTAATTTTCGGCGTATATATGTTGCTTGCTTTCAGTTCTTTCTTTTTTACAGGAGGAAATGACCAAAGTATACTTTCACACCCCAACCCTGGCGAATTGCTGGAAACAGGAAACCGCATCCAGAATTATGCCGGAGCCCGAGGAGCACAATTATCACAGTTTCTAATCAATGACTGCTTCGGTATTTCTGCCTATTTAATTATCGTATTTCTTATAGTGACAGGTATGAAACTAATGAAAGCATACGATTTTAAACTACGGAAATGGTTTGCCGGATGCTCTTTACTGATGATATGGCTGTCCATTGCCCTGGGTTTCATGTTTGAAGGGACATTTCAGGATTCTTTCTTGTATCCGGGCGGACTACACGGATATAACATCAGCCTATGGATATGTTCACAAATCGGAGCTTCAGGATTGCTGCTTGGATTACTCATTACCGCCATTTTATTAGGTGTATTTTTCTCCAAATCTACCATTCAGATGGTACGCAAACTATTCCATCCGTCATTGCCCAAACGAAAGAAAAAAATGACTGAGGAAAGAGCAGAATCTGTACAATCTGAGGCCTCACAAGCCATAAAGAAGGAAAGAGAAAACAAAGAAGAATCTCATACCATTCAAGAAGAGACATTACCCACAACCGACGACGACACAGACAAATATACAGAGCCGGAAAATGGGAATTACACGGACTCAAAGCCTAACGAAATAGAACTAACTGTCGACGAACTGCCTGCAAACCATCCTCATACAAAGGACAATGAGGAGGAAGAAAATCTGATGCTTATGCAAATGGAACAAGAAGATTTGCAGCCCAATCAGCAAGTAGAAGAGCCTTCATTCGAGATAGATGACAACCACAACGAAGAAGACGAAGAATATCATGGCAAAATTAGCCAACCCTATAATCCTCGTCTGGATTTGGAACATTATCAGTTTCCGACACTCGATTTGCTCAACTCTTACGGAGACCATGAGCCTACAATCGATATGGAAGAACAAAATGCCAACAAGGACCGTATCATTAAGGTATTACGTAGCTTCGGCATTGAAATCAGTTCCATCAAGGCCAGCGTAGGACCTACTATTACGTTGTACGAAATTACTCCGGCAGAAGGAGTACGTATTTCCAAAATCAGAAATCTGGAAGACGACATTGCCCTAAGTCTCTCGGCTTTAGGCATACGTATCATCGCCCCCATACCGGGAAAAGGAACCATTGGTATTGAAGTACCTAATGCCAATCCGCGCATTGTACCCATGAGCTCGATACTGGCCAGCAAAAAGTTTCAGGAAACAACTTTCGACCTGCCTGTTGCCCTGGGAAAAACCATTACCAACGAAGTCTTTATGGTAGACTTAGCTAAGGCACCACATATGTTGGTTGCCGGTGCTACCGGACAAGGTAAATCGGTCGGATTAAATGCAATCGTCACATCGTTGTTGTACAAAAAGCATCCCAGCGAGCTGAAGTTCGTCATTATCGACCCCAAAAAAGTAGAGTTTGCCATCTATGCTCCCATCGAGAAGCATTTCCTTGCAAAACTACCCGACGGAGAAGATGCCATCATTACTGATGTAACAAAGGTAGTCCAGACACTCAATTCACTCTGTGTGGAGATGGACACCCGCTACGATTTATTGCGTAAAGCCGGATGCCGAAATATCAAAGAATACAATGCAAAATTCATCAACCGGCAACTGAATCCGGAAAAGGGACACCGGTTTATGCCATACATTGTCATCATCATCGATGAGTTCGGGGACTTGATTATGACCGCCGGAAAAGAGGTTGAATTACCTATTTGCCGCATCGCACAGCTGGCACGTGCCATTGGTATTCATGCCATTATCGCAACCCAGCGTCCGACAACCAATATCATCACCGGTACCATCAAGGCCAACTTCCCGGCACGAGTTGCATTCCGTGTAGCTTCTATGATGGACTCACGTACGATTCTCGACCGTCCGGGAGCTCAGCAGCTCATCGGTAAGGGAGATATGCTCTATTTACAGGGCAATGATCCGGTTCGTGTACAATGTGCATTTGTGGATACCCCGGAAGTAGAAAAAATAGCCAACTATATCAGTCGCCAGCAGGGTTATCCGACAGCTTTCATGTTACCAGAATATATTGACGAAAATGCCGAAAGCAGCGCAGTAGGCGATGTAGATATGAACCGTCTGGACCCTCTGTTTGAAGAAGCAGCCAGACTGATTATTTACCATCAGCAAGGTTCAACTTCTCTTATCCAGCGCAAATTCTCTATCGGCTACAACCGTGCCGGACGCATTATGGATCAATTAGAAAGAGCCGGTATAGTAGGTCCAGCCAATGGCAGTAAAGCGCGTGATGTACTTTGCATAGACGAAAACGATCTGGAAATGCGTATGAACAATTTAAAGAATTGAAACAATGAAGAAGAAACTTTATATGCTTGCAATAGGCCTGATTTTGACAGGAATCGGTCAGGTATTTGCACAACAAGACATCAAAGCCCGTGAAATTTTAGACAAAACTCTTGCTGTTTTCCAGCAGTCTAAAGGAGTAAGTCTAACTTTTGGAGGAAGCCAGGAAGGTACATTGATGCTGCAAGGCACCAGCTTCTATCTGGACTGCGGAGGTGTGAAAAGCTGGTTTGACGGAAAAACTCAGTGGAGTTACGTAGAGGAAAACGAAGAAGTGACAATCTCTACCCCTACCCCCGAAGAGCTGCAAAGCGTAAATCCATACGCCATCCTCACCTCTTATCGTCAACATTATAACTATCAGTACAATGGAGTGAAAAACCAAGGAGGGAAGTCGAACTACGAAATTCTGCTTACTCCCCGTACTTCAGGCAATCATGAAATTTCGTCGGTCGTACTACATATTTCAACTGCTTATCATCCAGCAGACATTTCCGTGAAACAATCTAATGGCGAGCAGCAGAAATTTATTATACGTTCATACAAAACGGTACAGGGACTGACAGCAGCCAGTTTCCGTTTCGACGCAAAAAAATATCCTAATGCCGAAATCATTGATATGCGATAATCGCATTCATGTTTTCCGTGCTCTTTTACCCTTAAAAACGTGACTTGTATCGTGAGGCAACGATACTTGTATCGACAAGCAACGATACCTGTATCGAGAGCTCACGATACAAGTCACGTTTTTTGAAGGGTTTCACTCAATCAAGATTTCCTTTTATTACCCAATAAAATCAGCCAAAACAAGTATATTTGCCTACTCAAATCAACTAAAAAAAGAAAAAATGAAATATTTAATTGTATCCGACATTCATGGCTCTCTGCCTACTTTAGAAACCGTATTAAACTTTTATAATGAGCAGCAATGTGATATGCTCTGCATACTGGGAGATATTCTGAACTATGGTCCCCGAAACAGTGTTCCCGAAGGATTAAACCCCAAAGCGATAGCCGAGCGTCTGAACAACATGGCCGACCAGATTATAGCAGTTCGCGGAAACTGCGAATCGGAAGTAGACCAAATGCTACTCGACTTTCCAGTAATGGCAGACTATGCACTTCTTGTAGATAACGGGAAACGCTTGTTTCTCACTCACGGCCATATTTACAACGAAGATAAAATGCCGAAAGGACATCCCGACTATTTCTTTTACGGACACACCCATTTATGGAAATTGGAAGAGCAGGACGGCACAGTCATTTGCAATACAGGTTCCATTACTTTCCCTAAAGGGGGAAACCTACCTACTTTTGCTACTTACGAAAAAGAGACTGTACGCATCTACACATTAGATGGAAAACTGCTAAAAGAATATAATCCTACCGTATAAAAAGAAAGAAGGCTGCTCTGCTATAGCTTTATTATTTAAAGAGACAGACAAGAAAAAGCTATAAATACAGAGACAGCCTTCAGTATTATATCCAAAATCGCTTCAATAAAATCTATCAGATAGATTCTGTTTTTTTCTTTCCTAACGGAAATGAAATACCTATAAATCCATTCACAGAATTAGAGTTACCTCCAAGATACATATAATCTGTTCCAACAAACAATGGTCCTAATTTCAGAGCGACTCCAAAAGATTTTCCGTTTGCCTGAACTGGAGAGTAACTTGCAGCTAAATCAACTCCAAAGCCAAGACCTGCAATACCAATGCCACCATCAAAATCAAATTCATCAATTTGCTGATTTTCGTTAAAGCCTAATCCTCCTCCGGAGAAAGAAGTAGTTACATTTGCTTTTACATTATAAGCATATTGGCTACCATACCAGTCTTCCGGACGCAAATTTTCAGGATCTACATTCGCCATATCCGGCATCTCCAAATCCACATCAAAGCGTTCTACCTCCATTTCGGCATGAGCAACTCCCAATAAAGCCTTTACACGTCCACCAATAGTCAACCTATCCGTAATAGGACGAGAGTATCCAAGACCGACTTCAGCATAAGCATTTATATTGACTCTTTGGTTTCCTAATTCATAAGAATGGACTCCACCCTCTTCAATATTGAAACCATCAATATTCCGCATATACTCAAACATAGACTTGGTAAGTGAAGCCCCTATATCAGTACGAAGTCCTACATTCACAGACCAGAAACCTTTTCCTTTATACCATCCAAATGATAGAATATCTGTATTGAAGTTCACATTCAGCCGGTTATCTGATTTCAAGCGATTATACAACTTATCATTGGTAAACAAATCCTCTTTAGAATCAAGAATATCTATAATATCATTTGTCCCCAACACATTAGAAGACGCAGCTACATTAAGCGAGCCAATCACAGGAAAGTTAAAATAGCCACGGGTAGGTTGTAAACCAGGATTCATCTGCAAACGATAACTCGTTCCTTCCATAAAATAAGAAGTACGCAAATACTGGGCGTGAATGTTCATTCCCCCATATATTATTCCCGCAATCAGACAAATCTTTTTACAACTAATGGTTTTCATAATAATATATCCAACATTGTTTTAATTATTTGCAAAAGTATAAAATTCTTTAAAAACCAAACCAGCAACAAAGCCAGATTTAGTACTATAAGAACCAAATCAAGGATTAAACAAGCACAATTTGCTACTAAAAGAAAAAAAATTGATAGCATCTAAATCGGCATTCAACTATTTCCTTGAAATTTAAGAGATTCTTTACATGAACACCAATAAAGAAATTAAACACATGGGCAATCTATATTTTAGAAAGCAACAAGATCGAATGAAGCACCCTCAGATGAGACACTTGTTTTACCTGTCAATAGATTCATTTCACCATTTACTAAAGTCCGAACCTTTATCCCGACATTTTTCAATTCATTATTTAGATTAATGTTCAATCTGTGCATTTTAGATTGAACACCATATCAGACTTGTATTCTCCTGCAGGCAAGGTCTTTTGTACAAATTAAATATCAGCAGCATTATATCCTTCTATATTCTGATTGGTCGAGATACGATACGAAGGCGTAAATTCAGTTTCCGACAATAAAAGGATAATGTACCGAAAACGTTAGTTCTCCATCACCAAAGTCTGAGCGTCTTAAACTTGGCAGCCATTTACCACCAGTATATATCAATTTTATTTCCATTCCTGATATACAAACCTATCGCATCCCCACCTGTCCAAAACAGATAGATAAGTTTTTGCGATTTACTCCAATTAAGACAAATAACTTCATCAGAATTCCAAGCTGACATTTATAACTGATAAAAACGGTCCATCATTTCCTTTTTATATTTCTTAGAAACCAGTAAATCTCCTGATTGATTAAAAGGAGGATACATGATACAGCGATTGTCCTGAACCATAATAAGGAAATTCATATTAATGATATACGACTGGTGTACTTGAATAAAAGAAGAGTCGTAAGCACAAAGTTGTTCAGCTGTAGTGTTGCGTTTCAAAGGAAGGAAAGTCCCATTTGAAAGAGCAACTTCCCAGATTTTACGATTAGATAAATAGCGAAAGTATCCTATTTCGGAAGCACGGAGAAAGCGCAGATCACCTGTAGGAGTAACTACCATAAATGGTTTCTCTCCTTCAGTCCCTATAGTAATACGATTGGATGACAATTGAGCAGATGAATGCATTCTATCAATAAAACGTGTCATCACAAGTTCCAACTCTTTGGAATCAATAGGTTTTAATAAGAAATCAAAAGCATAATTCCGGAAAGCATCAAGCACATATTTATTATAGGCTGTATAAAATATAATGCAAGCGTTTTCCGATAACTTATCATGTATTTTGGACACCACATCCATTCCCAGCATATCCGGCAACTCCACATCCTGAAAAATAAGATCAGGATGTACCTTCTCTACAAGTTTTATTCCTGAAATACCATTACGTGCAGTTCCCTCAACAGAAATAAAATCATATTTTTTTAGTTCAAAACATAAATTATCAATCGCACATTCTTCATCATCTATAATAACAACTTTATAAACCTTCTCCATCATAGTAACTTTTTATTTCCCTTTTAATTGATACGAATAGACAAAAGGCACAGTGAAACAAACTTCACATCCCACTTCTCCCCCTTCTACCGATACATTATTTATAGTCATAACAATTTGTCTACGATTATACGAATTCAACAATTGTATGGTTTGCGTAAGCACTTTCATTCCTGTGCCGGTTCCTTTGTTCTGACTGTGAGGTCTATAACCTCCTCCATTGTCGCAAATTACAATTTTTATATACTCAGATTCTTTTTTGATACGAATCCAAAGCTTTTGTTGCCCTTCTTTCATTCGTAAAGCATGCTTAATGGCATTTTCTACAGGAATCTGCAACAACATAGAAGGAACTTGTACAGTTTTCAAATCCACGTCAGAAGCAATATCCTCCACGTAAATAAAATCATCCCGTAAAGTACGACGTTCCAACTGAATATAAGTGTTTACAAAATCCAATTCATCAGCAAGAGTGACAGCCATATGGCTCGTAAATTCCAGATTTTTTCTAATTATTTTTATCAGATTCTGTAAATTATCACTTTCCGTTCTCTGTAAGGCAACTTCTCTATTCAGCACATTAAATATAAAATGAGGAGAAATGCGATTACGTATATTTTCCAGTCGCAATGAAGTCATTGCCTGTTGCATATTCCATTTATCACGATCTCTTTTCCTCTTTCTGTAAAATACAATAAACAATGAAACAGCAATTAATACTACCACAATCAACACAATCCGATACAACCATTGATTCAACAACAAAACCTCATTTTGTTTTTCACGTATGAGAATTTCCTTCTTCATCAATGTACTATCCTGCTTGTATTTCAAGGCAATCTCGGCAGCTCTCATTTTTACCCGCTCACTTCGGATTGAGTCATCAATCCGCTGATTCTCTTTTTGGTAATAATATGCATTCTTAAAGTCACCCACTTTTTCAAAATAAAGCTGCAAATATCGATTTCGTATATGTACCATATCAGGTTCTACATAGTTTGGAGTTACAGCATTTTGCAAGCGTTTTCGTGCAAGTTGTACATTATCTTCTTTCAATGCCAATTCTATAAGTTGCGTATCGATATAATACAATGCACTATAATTTTCCTCTTTTTGAAAATAATTATAGCAACGGTCCAAATAATAAGCCGCAGAATCTATTTCACCCATAGAAAGAAATACGTCACCCAAATTAACCATGGTAATATTTCTTTCAAATGTCATCTCAGGGTATTCCTGAAGCAAATCCATCAGACGGCGAAAATACGTCAAAGCAGAAGGGTAATCTTCACGGAAATAGTAGGAATTTCCCCTATTATTAAGATAAAATCTTTTCTCATGAGGCGTCATCCTGTCATAATACTTTCCGGCTAAATCATAATAATAATCAGACCGTACAAAATCACGAAGTTCCATATTTACCTGGCCCAATCCCCCATAAGCAGGAAAACGCTCCTCATCAGGCAGCTGTAAAGAATCTGCCAATGACAATGAATAACGATACCAATAAGAACTTAAATCATAATGCCCTGCCCTGAGATAGGCATCGGCTAAATTCAGAGATAAAGAAACCAGTTTTTCTTTATCACCATTCTTCATGCACAAACCACAAGCCCGGTTATAAGGTACAAGAGCCGAATCAAACATTGCCTTACGGGAGAAAACATTTCCTTTTCCATTCAATATCTGAATATAGAAATCCTCCATATGCGGCAGCTCTTTATTACGTTGATAAAAGTCTTCTGCACGATTCAATAAAATCTCTGAAGAGTCATGCTTTGACAAAAACATCATGGCTTTTGCCTTTACAACCAATAACTCATAATAAGCCACACTATCTTTTTCCATTACAAGCAAACTATCCAACAAATTAGAAGCCTGTAAAGGATCAACAGATACTGAGTCAAGAATCTCTCTAATCAGAAATCGGTCACGATAACCTCTCTGATCAGATTCATTTCCCTTTCTTTTACAGCACAAACAGGAAAAGGAAATAAGTATATATAGTATAATATGTAATCCAAATTTCATTTTTACAACCTAAGGTAGAGACACAAATGTATGTAAAAATAATAAACAAACAAAAATAAGTTTCTATTTTTATACCGTTCAGTAAATAAATTCACTACTTTTGATGGAAGATTTACAACTTAAAAGAAAACAAAATGAAAACACTTTCTAATGATAAGATTACACTACAAATAGCCGAACATGGAGCTGAATTAGTAAGTATAAATGTAAATAATACAGAATATTTGTGGCAAGGTGATCCAAAATTCTGGGGAAGACACTCTCCTGTTCTTTTTCCTATTGTAGGCCGTGTATGGAACAATCAGTATCAGCACGAGGGTATTACATATGAATTAGGACAGCATGGTTTTGCCCGAGACATGGAGTTTCAGTTGACTTACGAAGAAGATAATGCATTGATCTATACACTGGAAAGTTCAGAAGAGACTCTCAATAAATACCCATTTCCTTTCGTTCTTGAAATAGGCTATCGACTGAAAGGAAATCGAATAGAAGTGATGTGGAGTGTACAAAATACGGGAGATAAGGACATGTATTTCCAAATTGGAGCGCACCCAGCCTTCTATTATCGCGACTTAGACCCGACAACACATAAACGTGGCTATCTGGATTTTGGCAAAAAACATACCGACTTAGAATACATTTCACCGGCAGAAAAAGGATGTGTATCTGACAAACGGCATATTTTACACACAGAAAATGGAATCATGGAGCTAACCAGTGATACATTTATGTGCGATACTTATATGTTTGATAATAGTCAGCTGCAAAAAATCACACTGATGGATAAAGAGCAAAAGCCTTACATCAGTCTGGAATTTAGCAGCCCATTAGTTGCTGTATGGTCGCCGAGTGCTGTACATCCGGATGTTCCATTTGTTTGCATTGAGCCCTGGTATGGACGTTGTGATAAAGTGGGATATCATGGTGAGTTTAAAGACCGCGAATGGATGCAACATCTTGCTCCCAACAAAAGCTTTACAACAAGTTACTCAATCATTATAGAAGATATAGAATGATCATTTTTCAATACGATCATACTTTCGAAGGAATATTATCGGCTCTATTCGATGCATACAGTCGAAAAACATTTCCAGATTTACTTTTGCCGGAAAAAGAGCCACTTCCTTTGTTTTATGATTCCGTATTTCATGTTGTAACAGACAATAAAAAAGCAGAACGGGTATGGACTGCTTTAAAGAAAAAACTATCCAGGGGAGCCTTGTCTCAGCTCACTTATTGCTGGCTTTCGGAGAAGCCTGAGGCTCCCCTCCTTTTATTCAACTATATGCGGAAAATAGTCATCGCACCGCATTCTATAGAGACAAACTTTAGCGATCCAGACATATTGGCTATCACACAGCTAGGGAAAAAAGTAAGTTCTGAACAACATAGAGTTCTCCAATTCATGCGTTTTCAAAAAACGTACAATGGAATTTATTATGGAGCAATGGCTCCTTTATACAATGTATTTCCACTTACAATCTCTCATTTTCAAAACCGTTTTTCCGATCAGCCTTGGCTCATTTATGACACCAAGCGGAAATATGGATATTATTATGATCAAAATACAGTAAGCGAAATCACTTTTGAATTTCCCGAACAGTCTCATTTCACAACAGGAAAGTTAAATGATAGTCTACTGGATAAAAAAGAAAAGCTTTTCCAAACACTTTGGAAAAGCTATTTCGATTCTATCTGTATAAAAGAAAGACTTAATCCAATAAAGCATAAAAAAGATATGCCTGTACGTTTTTGGAAGTATCTGACAGAAAAGCAATAATTATCCTATTTTGCTGATTTTTTTCAAATGCTCTTCGTCTATCAACTTAATCTTACGGCCATCAATAGCAATCAACTTTTCAGAAGCAAAATTAGACAAAGTTCGAATTGCATTAGAAGTAGTCATATTTGACAAATTGGCCAGATCTTCACGAGACAGATAAATACTCAATGTTCTGCCATCTTCCTCCAAACCATATGTATCTTTTAAGAACAACAATGATTCAGCCAGACGGCCACGGATATGTTTTTGAGTTAAACTTACTGTACGTTCGTCCGAAATACCTAAATCTTTTGATAACTGACGAATAAAGAACATAGCCAAATCTGTGTTCTCTTGAATCAGTTTTACAATAGTAGGCATTGGTATAAGACAAATCGTACAAGGCTCGAAAGCAGCAGCAGCCGTTACAAAATTTTCTTCTGCAAAATAAGCACGATATGCAAAATATTCTTTATTTTTAATTACACGTATAATCTGACTACGCCCACCAACTCCGTCTTTATAAATTTTCACCTTTCCGGTAAGCAAACACATTAAATGCATAGGAGTTTCCCCTTCGCAGTAGATTGTTTCATTTTTTTTATATTTCTGCACAGTAAAATCCCGTGCAAGAATCGCACGCTGTTCCGTAGTCAGAGGCTGCCATAAATCAGGTATACTTTCCGCAATTTCAGCTTCTGTAAGTTCTTTCTTAACCATAAATGCTATAAAACCATGTTTTCGAACACAAAGGTAGGAAGAAAAAAATGAAATCTACATTTTAATTTCTAAAAATCTCATGCAACAAACCGCTTTTATTATATATTTGTCATTAATATGGAGAGAGTCAAGAAGAGATATCATAATTATGTACACATATTGCTGGTACTTTTCCTATTTGTTATTTTTGGGAAGGCACATGCCAACGATGTCTTTATAAACAACAGGCTCAATAAACCATATGTACCAGATTCTATCCTCGAGAACATCTTCCAATCAGCCAATATTTATGCGACAAAAGTGAAGAGCTATCAGGCAGATCTCTATTTAAAAGGGAAAATGCAGATTCACAAACAAAACCGTATCATCAAGTATGTGCCATCCATGTTCCGGTTAGAAAAAGGCATAAAAGACTATATACATGAGTCCATCAGTGAATTACAGTATACAGCCCCAGATATTTACGATCGTAAAATACGAGCGATTTCAACAACCTTCCCAGGAGGGAATAGTCGTTTTTTCGACATATTAGATTACCTTAAATTCAACATTTATTCTCCCTCTGTAATGGGAGATAAGATTCTGTCACCCCTGAATAAGCAGTCGAAAATACATTATAATTACTATCTGGAATCTATCAGCTACTGGTTAGGAACAAAAACCTATAAGATACAGATTATTCCGCGTTTCAAGAGCACTCAATTATTGGAAGGATACATATGGATATCAGCTGACGACTTTACAATCCGCCACCTTGAATTTAAAGGAAGATACGATGTAATCCGCTTCCAACTAAGCATGAAAATGGGAAATACAGAAGAAACAAAATACCTCCCCCAACTTATCAACCTGGATGTAAATTTCAAGTTTCTACTTAACCATTTGGAAATGAAATATACTGGATGGCTTACCTATAAAGACGTTAAATTCAGGAGCGAAGAAGATATCACACCCAAGTACTTATATAAAGATAAAAGCAAATACAATCTGACCAAATCTTATACTTTAACCTGCGACACGGCATGTCTGATACAAAACCGTGACTCCTTCAACCGTATCCGCCCCATTCCTCTTAGTGAATGGGAAGATTCCTTATACCAGGCATTCGACCAACGCCACCAAATTCAGGTACAAGATACACTTAAGAAAGAAGAAACAAAATTCCAAAAGAATCTGACCTATATGGGACAGCTGGGAGATGCACTGATAAGCAGCTATGAAATAGACATCACTAAAATAGGAAGTATCAACTGCTCCCCTCTAATCAATCCTTTGTTAGTCAGCTACAGCCATACAAATGGAATATCTTACCGGCAGGAGTTTAAATACAACAAACTGTTCCATAATGGAAGACTACTACATATTGTTCCTCAAATAGGATACAATTTCACCAAAAAAGAACTTTACGCCCAAATGGATGCAGAATATATGTATAACCCCATGAAGCATGGTTCTTTTACATTCAGTATAGGAAACGGCAACCGCATTTACAGCAGTATTGTACTTGACCAATTAAAAAATCTACCCGATAGCGCCTTCAGTTTTGATGGTCTGGAACTGGATTATTTTAAGGATGTATACCTACATGCTTCACACAACATCGAAATTATAAACGGATTGAATCTTTGGACGGGAATAACCATGCACTGGCGTCATACAAAAAGCACACCGGAAGTAGCAGCTCGTGGTATACGGTCACAATATAACAGTTTTGCTCCCCGCGTACGATTAGAATGGACTCCCGGCATGTATTACTATATAAACGGGAACCGAAAAATCAATGTAGGCTCTAAATTTCCTACATTCGTTATCGACTACGAAAGAGGTATCAATATTATGAAAAACTCCGGAAAATATGAACGGGTAGAATTTTCAGCCGAGCAAAAAATCCGTTTCAGGCAATTACACACCATTGCATATCACTTAGGGGGAGGATTCTTCACCAATCAAGATGATATGTATTTTGTCGATTACGTAAATTTTGCAAATCGTAATTTGCCACAAGGATGGAATGATGATATGGGAGGTACTTTTCAAATGCTGGATGGAAGATGGTACAATGCTTCCCGGCATTATTTCAGAGGAAATATGACTTACGAAACCCCTTTCCTTTTATTATATCCGGTCACCCGTCTACTTTCATTCATCCAAAAAGAACGTATTTATGCAGGAATCCTTTTTATGCCACATTTAAACCCATATATTGAATTAGGGTACGGCATTGGCACTCATTTATTCGATGGAGGTATATTTATTGGTAATGAAAAAGGGAAATTCACCTCAATAGGATTTAAATTCACTTTTGAGTTGTTTAACAAATAAAATATCAGACATAAAATAAATACCTGTTTGTGAAATATTATCTCTGAGTTAATAGTTACCAAATTCAAGAGTCATCCTCTTCACATAAGAGCCGGCAGAGATTAATTATACAAAATATTAGGACAATCCCTCCGAAAAGCATATCTTTGCCACAAATCCTTTAACATAATATACATCTTTATTTATGAAAAGACCTTTTTCAGTAATTGCAGGGTTGCTACTTGCAGCCATGCCTGTAATGGCCCAAACCTCTTTTGACAGCCGGATACACGCCGACTTTCAGAAGAAAAAGGAAGCATTACCTCACGGAGATCTGTTCAATGTTTTTCAAAAACAACTCACACAAGAGGAACGTGATGCTTTGACTTTTTATTATGCTTACATGCCTGTAGGCGATATCACTGATTATTCGGGAGATTTTTATTTGGAAAATGTGCGCACCTCACTTGCTACACGCAAAGAAACAAGTTGGGGGAAAAACATTCCGGACGATATTTTCAACCATTTCGTTCTCCCAATACGTATTAATAATGAGAATCTTGACCGTGCTCGTATGGTATTCCATGACGAACTGATGCCTCGTATCAAAGGTTTGTCCATGCACGATGCAGTACTCGAAGTAAATCACTGGTGTCACGAAAAAGTAAGTTACCAGCCCGCTGACGCGCGTACCAGTGCCCCACTTGCTTCTGTAAAGACAGCATACGGACGTTGCGGCGAGGAGTCTACTTTTTTAGTAGCTGCTTTACGTGCGGTAGGTATTCCAGCCCGACAAGTATACACCCCACGATGGGCCCATACAGACGACAATCACGCATGGGTAGAAGCATGGGTAGATGGCAAGTGGCATTTCTTAGGAGCCTGCGAACCGGAACCAGTACTGAATCTGGGATGGTTTAATCTGCCTGCAAGCCGTGGTATGCTAATGCACACCAAAGTATTCGGAGCATATAATGGTCCGGAAGAAGTCATGCGTACTACAGCCAATTATACAGAAATTAATATTATCGGCAATTATGCTAAATTTGAGCCTTTGACCGTAAAAGTAGTAGACGAGAAAGGAGCGGCTGTAGAAGGAGCCAGCGTGCAGTTTAAAATCTACAACTATGCTGAATTCTTCACAGTACATACCGTACTGACACCTAAAGACGGAACAGCTAACCTTTCTGCCGGATTAGGCGATATGATCGTAATTGCTACCAAAGGAGACAAATTTGGAATCCGTAAAGTATCTTTTGGAAAAGAGCGTGAAGCTATTTTAAAATTAGATCACCACACCGGAGAAGAATTTTCATTCCCCGTTGATTTGCTTCCTCCACCTGCCAAACTCAATTTACCGGAAGTTACTCCAGAACAGCGTGCAGAAAACGATCGCCGCTTCAACCTGGAAGACTCTATTCGTAATGCATATATTGCCACCTTCCCTAATGCCGAAGCAATCCAAAAATTTGCTACCGCTAACGGATACAAGGCAGAAGACATACAAAAATATATTGTAGCATCACGTGGAAATCATGCAGAAATCATGGGCTTCCTGAAAAAAGCCGCAGAGAAGAAATATGAAGCACGTGCTCTTGAACTGTTGGCTACATTATCAGCCAAAGACCTTCGTGATACCCCGGAAGACATTTTGAACGATCATTTATACCACACTTCTATGACATCTGATGCAGCCAAAGTTCTGGCCCCGCGCATTGCAGGTGAAATGTTGTCGGCCTACCGTTCATTCTTCCAAAAAGAAATCAAGGCAAGCGATGCACGCCGTTACAGAAAGGCACCGGAAAAACTGGCAGAATGGTGTCTAAAGAATATTACTTTACGCGATGACCTTTGTTGCGTAGGTACATTCATCTCACCCGCCGGAGTATGGAAAAGCCGTACCGCTGACCGTATTTCACGCGATATCTTCTTTGTTGCCGTAGCTCGTTCTTTAGAAATCCCTGCATGGATAGACGGAGTAACAGGAAATGTATTCTACCAAAAAGACGGCAAAGATATTAAGGTGAATTTTGAAAGCGGTATTTCCGGAGCAGCAGAAACAGGAACTCTCAAGCTGAGTTATTCTTCTATTCCACAACTTGATGATCCTGAATATCTGCGTCATTTCACCTTGTCAAAATTCAACAACGGACGTTTTGATTTGCTTAACTATCCAGACTTTGCAAAATGGAGCAGCCTGTTTAAAGATGGAGCCTCAATCGATACCGGCTATTATATGATGGTAACAGGAAGCCGTTTGGCTGATGGAGGTGTATTAGCTCAGGTTTCTTTGTTTAACATTCACAAGAATCAGACCAAAGAAGATAAACTGATTGTCCGTGACAATACAGAGGAGATCATGGTTATTGGCAACTTCAACTCAGAGTCTAAATTCATAGAAACTACAAGTGGAAAAGAAACAAGCATTCTCAACACCTGCGGAAGAGGACTTTATGTATTGGCTATTCTGGGTGTAGGACAGGAACCCACAGATCATACTTTAAAAGACATTGCCGTAAAAGCAAAAGAGTTCGACGAATGTGGCCGTAAAATGGTATTGCTTTTCCAAAGCCGTGAAGCATACAACAAATACCTGAAAGCACCTGTTCCAGGTCTTCCTGAACACGTTGTATGGGGTATCGATACCGATGGAAGCATTCAAAAAGATCTACTGGAAGTGCTTAACCTTGAAGCCAATACACCATTACCTTTGTTTATTATTGGCGACACATTCAACCGTATTGTCTTCACTTCACATGGATATACCATTGGATTGGGCGAACGCTTGTTGAAAATTATCAATAAGATTACAGAAGAAGAAGTCCAACAGTAAATGTCAAAAAGGAGACAGAAAGAGCATAAGCTTAATCTGTATTCCTAAAAATAATATTTAAATAGCCGGAATGAGTTGTAAAATTCATTCCGGCTATTTTTATCAGCTTATTTCTCACATCAAAACAGAAGTACTATCTTTATCATTTAAACACCCCTAATTGCCACACAAGAGATTGAAAAAGGAGGTCATTCTGAGCGTAGCGCAGAATCCTGAAAGCATCAGCTATTATATACGAGATCTTTCGCTTTCGCTCAAAATGACATATGATAGTTAAATCTTATTTTGATTCACCCTCTTCAACAAACTTCATATTATACTATAATCGTATTCTTACAAATAAATATATTTTCCTTCCAAACAATGTTATACAACATAAATCAGTGTCATTAAAAACACTATAATAAAAACAAAAAAACATAGAACAAGCAATAAAAGCAGCAAAAAGACATAGCACAACAAGGTAGTAACCCTGTTCAAAATCGATTTGTCACATTTAGCAAAGCAGCCTGTTTTCCTCGAAACTTACACCAGTAAGAAGCATTTATTATCGCCTTATAAATCTCTGATATTAAATATTTTATACAAACATATTACAAAAAGAATACACAATATAACGCTACCCCATGAGTTAATAAGCGTTAAAACACAGATAATCTTTTTTCTGCATATTCAATAATTCTTAACTATTTCATATTTTTACTAAAGAATAAATAACAAACCAAACACACAAACGAATATAACTAATTATAAAAGAGACACATATGACCATTTAATAAGTTTAATCTTGCAATACTAACGGAAACGATAAATATATCTTAACCCTAATAACAAAATGTCAACCTATGAAAATTAAAAGATTTTCACAAGTATTTTTATTAATGATGGCTTCCGGTTGCGGTACAGTAATGGCTGCATCCGAGAATGCACCTGAGGTATTTGCCTTACAGCAAACAGGTAAAATTACTGTTCAGGGAACAGTAGTCGATGCAACAGGGGAACCCCTTATCGGTGTAAGTATCCTTGAAATGGGTACTACTAACGGTACTATTACAGACTTCGATGGTAAATTCACTTTGTCTGTAAGCGAAAAATCCAAATTGGAGCTTTCATACATCGGTTACAAATCTCAGCAATTGGCACCAAAAGCAGATTTGGGTGTGATTACTCTTTCTGAAGACACAGAGGTATTGGACGAGGTAGTAGTAACTGCATTGGGTATCAAACGTGAAAAGAAAGCGTTGGGTTACGCTATGCAGGAAGTAAAAGGTGAATCATTGGTAGCATCACGCGAAACCAATATCGCCAATGCACTTTCTGGTAAGATTGCCGGTGTACAGATTACACGTTCAAGTAACGGTCCTGGCGGTTCTTCTAAAATCCAGTTGCGTGGTGCAAACTCTGTTACTGGCTTGAACCAGCCATTGATTGTAGTCGATGGTGTTCCTATGGATAACTTTACAGGTTCAGATAACGCAGACTTCTACAACCCTTCTTTGGACATGGGTAACGGTTTGTCTGATATCAACCCTGAAGATATCGAATCAATGTCTGTACTGAAAGGTGCATCTGCAGCTGCTCTTTATGGTTCACGTGCCGGTAATGGTGTTATCTTGATTACAACTAAAAAAGGTAGCAAACGTGAAGGTTTAGGTATTACTATTTCTGGATCTGTATCTGCAGAAACAATCTTCATGAAACCGAATTTGCAGACTTCATTCGGTCAAGGTAGAGACGGTATTTACAATGGAGAAAGTGGAGACAGCTGGGGTCCTGCAATGGGAACAGAATACGACTTCAATGGTCAGAAACGCACAATGCAGTATTATGACAACATTGATTCTTATTTCAGAACTGGTATTAACCTTACAGAAAGTGTTTCATTCCAGCAGCAGTTTGATAAGACTGCAGTATATGCATCAGCAACTCGTATGGATGATTCCAGCAAAATCCCAGGTGCAGAATTAAGCCGTACCAACTTTACATTACGCGCTTCTTCAACTTTTGGAAAGGACGACCGCTGGAGTTTCGACGGAAAAATCCAATATATCAATAACTCTGCCAACAACCGTCCTTTGATTGGTAACAACGATTCAAATGCGTTTTTGACAATCTACAAACTTCCTTCATCTATCAATATCAAAGATTATAGTAATCCTTTGAATGAAGAAGGAAAGATGTACTGGTGGTCTCCAAACGGTTTGAACCCATATTGGTTAGAAAAATACAAACTGAATGAAGATACCCGTAGCCGTTTCATGATCAATGCATCATTGAAATATAAATTTACAGAATGGCTGAACGCAGAAGTACGTGCAGGTAGCGATATGTATTTCACCGAGTCAAATGCAAAATCTTATGCAGGAGCCAGCACATTGAACAACGGAAACAGTAGCTATGAATTAAATGAACAACGCTTCTACGAAAACAACTTCAGTTTCTTGTTAACAGCTCAGAAAGACAACCTGATTGACAAGGTAGGTGTAAATGCTACATTTGGTGGTAACTTAATGGAAAGAAAGTCTACTGGATTGAAGAATTTTGCATCTAAACTGACTGTTCCTAACCTGTTCAGCATCAACAATAGTAGTAAATCAGACCGTAATGTTACTGAAACTTATAACCATAGAAAAATTAACTCTCTGTATGGTACTGTAGGTTTCAACTACGATGGTTGGATTTTCCTGGATGCAACCTTCCGTAATGACTGGTCTTCTACATTGGCAAAAGAAAACCGCTCATTCTTCTACCCGTCAGTTTCATTGTCATGGGTAGTTACTGATATGTTGAACAAAATGAACAAGCCTCTTCCTGAATGGGTTACATATGCAAAAGCGCGTGCTTCTTTCGCACAGGTAGGTAATGACATGGATCCATATCAGTTGTACGATTCTTATGAAATCGGTTCAGACCAGTGGGGTAACACTACTGCCAAACCTGGTGAAACAAAATACGATGCAACAGTACGCAGCGAATTAATTTCTTCTTGGGAAGCAGGTCTGGAAATGAAATTCTTGAACAACCGTTTAGGATTCGACTTGGCATGGTATAAGTCAAATGCAAAACGTCAGTTGATGAAGATTCCTATGAACGAGATGTCTGGTTACAAAAACAAGATCATCAATGCCGGAAACATTCAGAATACTGGTGTCGAATTGATGGTTTATGCTCGCCCGATAGAGACAGCAGATTTCAGTTGGGATACTCAAATCAACTTCTCTAAGAACAACAACAAAATCTTGGACTTAGGTCCTGGTATACCAAAATATGAATTGGGTGGTGCTGAAGAATTGAAAGTATATGCAGTAGCAGGAGGAAACTACGGTGAAATCTGGGGTACAACTTTTGCTCGCGTAACAGATGAAAACAGCCCTTATTACGGTAAACTGATTCTGAACGAAGCAGGTCTTCCTACAACAGACGGTGTACGCCGTAAAATCGGTGACCAGCAGCCAGACTGCATGTTGGGATGGATCAACACTTTGAATTACAAGAACTTCAGTTTCAGCTTCCAATTTGATGGACGTATCGGTGGCGATATCTACTCATATACTAACTATATGTTGCAGGTAAGCGGACGCGCAGAAGTAACTGCTCCAAACGGCAGTCGTGAGCAATTTGTAGTGGATGGTGTTATTCCTGACGGAAAAGGCGGTTACACAGTAAATAACATAGCTGTATCTCCGCAGCAGTACTGGTCACAGGGTATTGGTACAGGTAACCAAGGTATTGCAGAAGCCAACATTTATGATGGAACAAACTTCCGTTTGCGTAACGTTGCTCTTAACTACAGTTTCCCACGTGCTATGCTGAAAAATACTTGCTTCCAGCAGGTAAAATTGGGAGTATCTGTAAACAACGTATGGATGATTTACAGCGACATGGAAGGTATCGATCCTGAATCTGTAATGGTTGCAAATACCAATGCTACAGGTTTTGAATTTGGTGCATCACCAACTTCACGCTCTTATTTATTTAATGTTACTCTTGGTTTCTAATTCTATTAATTACAGAAAATGAAGACAATCAATAAATTATTCTTAGGTCTCGGATTGTTGAGTAGTTTTACAGCATGCTCAGATTTCGAAGATATCAATATAGACCCGACCAAGACTCCTATTGAGTCTACTTTGCCTGAATACTTTCTGAATAATGCCATCGGTAAAATTCAGATGGACCCAAGTACAGGAGAACGTATCTATTACTTGAACTGGGGAGATGCAGCTCGTACTTTCGGTGAAGCCGGAATGTTATCTGTAGGCTTATATGCAGACGACTATATGACAAACTTTTACTATCCTTGTCTGGCTTCTACCATCACTTATGTAACTACTGCCATCAACGAAGCAGCCAAACGCGCCGAGTCAGAACCATTCTACAAAAATGTAGAACAATTCGGTCGTATCTGGCGTGCAATGGTAATCGCACAGTTTGCAGACTCATTCGGTCCTTATCCTTTGAATGCTGCACAAGGAGAAAACCCGACATTCAACTCGGTAGAAGAAACATATTTCTTTATCTTGTCTGAACTGCAAGCTGCAGCTAAAGCAATTGACACTTCTATCAACCCGACAGAAAGCCAGGCAAAATGCGACCCTGCTTACGGTTTCGTTGCAAGCAAATGGCTTAAATTGGCAAACTCACTTCGTATGCGTTATGCAATGCGCCTGACTAATACAAACAGAGTCAACGATGCACAAAAGCATTTCGAAGAAGCTTGTAAAGGTGGTAACTACATCAAAGATCAGGCAGATATGTTGTGGTTCAAATCTGATAACGGATGGAATGATTACACCAGTCCATACACCCGTACATGGAACTTGCAGGCTTTGTCTGTTACAATGGCTAACTTGATGAACAACTTCGGTGACATTAAAGTAGAAACACAGCGTCCGGATTTGAAAGCTTATGCGAAAGCTAACAATTACATGGGTATCCGTTACGACAAGCACTTTGTTGGTAATACAGACGATCCTGCAAAACAGTACTGGTTGGATGGTATTCCAGAATACTTGGATCCTCGTGCTTTGAAAATGTTCTGGATTGTAAACGATAAGGATGCAGAAAATGCAATTCCTTCAGACAGAAAAGGTACAGCTATCGACCCAGAAGGTAGTGAACTGCTTTTGGATGATGAAGGTAAACAGACTATCAAAGTAAAAGGTTCGTATACTTGGAACGGAGTTCCTACCGGTTCTTCTACAAGCTGGTCACCTACCCTGTCTAAAAACAGACTGATTACAACAGGAAAAGGTATCCGTTCTTGCTATCCGTTGTGGGGTAAAGAATACTGTACAGGTGGTGAAGAAGGATTAGGACGTGTAGTATTCTTCGGCGCATGGGAATCTTACTTCCTCGTTGCAGAAGCTGCTCTTCGCAACTGGAGCACCGATATGGGTGACAAAGCTGCTTATGAAGCCGGAGTACGCGCCAGCTTCGATTACTTCGGTATTTCGGAATACGCTACAGACTATCTTGCATCAGAAAGATACAACCGTGTAGGTACTTCTGTAAGTTACGATCATACTGCAGAACCGTCTTCATTCGCTATCACTTACAAAGACGGATACAACAACAATGCAGAAAAGCAGGGTACATACAATTATCCTGATGCATCTAAGATTCTGTACAAAGGTCAGAAGTTGAATGACAAACTGACTAAGATTATTACTCAGAAATATCTGGCACAGATGCCTTACTTGGTACAGGAAGCATGGTCAGACCACCGTCGTCTGGGTCTTCCGTTCTTCGATATGACAGCAAACGAAGCAACTGTGATGACTGGTTCGGATATGACAGAATGGAAAAATGACTCATGGAAGTCTGGACAGTCTTGGAAATACTACCCACAGCGTATGAGATATCCTCAGTCACTGTTGACATCTGACGAAGCTGCATACAACCATGCAGTAGAATTGCTGGGTGGAAAAGACAACACAATGACTCCGCTTTGGTGGTCAATGGGTGCAACTAAATAATAACTTTATAAAAGCTATTATAGTCTCTAAAAGGCATGTCTTTCGAGGCATGCCTTTTTTCTTTTTCAGACAGTTTATAAAATATACCACCAAACAAGAGTCTTGTCCTTATTGCAAAAATTACTATATTTGCATATATATTGTAGGTATACTTTATTTTTATAAATCTTCTAATAACATGATCAAAAAACAAGTTGTGACGCTACTTGCTGCATTAAGTTGCGCTACTTCTCCCATTATGGGACAGCAGAAAGCAAGCGAAATGCAAGATGAGCAAAAAGAAAAACGAATGGAATGGTTTGCAGATGCCAAACTCGGTATTTTCATTCATTGGGGAATTTATGCAGTAAACGGAGTATCTGAAAGCTGGTCTTTCTTCAATAAATATTTACCCTACGAAGAATATATGAGTCAGAAAGATGGTTTTACTGCTTCCAAATACGACCCGAAAACATGGGTAGATCTGATAAAGGAAAGCGGTGCACGCTATACAGTCATTACAACTAAACACCATGATGGTGTAGCACTTTGGGATACAAAAGCCGGCAGTCTCAGTACGGTAAAAAGTACTGCTGCTAAACGCGATTTACTCACACCATTCGTAAAAGAAGTACGCAAACACGACCTTAAATTAGGTTTCTATTACTCGTTGTTAGACTGGTCACATCCTGATTACCCAAACAAAACCCGTACAGAAGTACGATACAAAGACGATCCGGCACGCTGGCAGCGTTTTGTTGATTTCAACATGGCACAGCTCAAAGAGTTGAACAAAACCTGGAAACCTGATTTGTATTGGTTCGACGGTGACTGGGAACAAACAGCCGAAGCCTGGAACTCCAAAGGTATTGTCGACCTGCTCCGTTCTGATAATAAGAACGTAATTATCAATTCCCGTATTCAGGGATACGGCGACTATGCTACTCCCGAACAGGGTGTTCCGGTAGTTCGTCCGGAAGACAAATACTGGGAACTCTGCATGACTATGAATGATTCATGGGGATACCAGCACACAGATACCAACTACAAATCGCCATATATATTGTTGCGTACATTTGTAGACTGTCTGAGTATGGGAGGTAACCTGCTGCTGGATATGGCTCCGAAAGAAGACGGAACACTGCCAGAAGAGCAGATTGCCATTCTGAAAGAATTCGGACGCTGGACAAAAAAACACAAAGAAGCCATTTACGAGACCAAAGCCGGTATACCTAACGAACATTTCCAGGGATATACCACATTAAGCAAATCAGGAGATATCCTGTATCTCTATTTGCCTTACAAGCCTAACGGTCCTATCGAAGTAAAAGGTCTGATGAACAAGGTAAACCGAGTATGGGTAGTAGGAAGCGGCAACATGCTGAACTACAAGATATACAACAAGAACTATTGGAGTGAAGTACCAGGAAACCTCTACATTGATGTACCTGAACGAGTACTCGACCCACAGATTACAGTTGTAGCAGTCTTGCTGGATGGACCTATAAAACTGTACAGAGGTGCCGGTAAAGTAATTGAAAGTAACTAAACCATCAATAAACACATGAGAAAACAATTTGTATGCAGTTTACTTGCTCTGGCTGCTTTCACACAGGTTGGAGCACAGAATTTATTTTCGAAGTACGAACGTGTCTTGACATTGCCTGCCGGCTATGTATGCTACCGTACAGAAGGAAAGTTGAAAATAGACGGAAAACTGAATGAAGCAGACTGGCAGAAAGCAGAAGCTACCGCTACATTTGTAGACATCAGCGGAGAAGGCTTCCCGAAACCTTGTTACGATACATCTGCTAAAATGTTGTGGGACGACAACTATTTGTACGTAGCAGCAACTTTGCAGGAAGATGATATCAAAGCAAAACTGAGCCAGCGCGATACAATCATCTATTACGACAACGATTTCGAAGTTTTCCTCGATCCGGACGGTGACGGACAAAACTACTTTGAAATTGAAAACAATGCCAAAGGAGTAATCTTCGATTTGATGCTGGACAAACCTTACCGCTCGGGAGGAAACTTCCTGATACAATGGGATTGCCCGGGATTGAAACTGGCCGTACATCGCGAAGGAACACTCAACAAGTCGAAAGACAAAGACAAACAGTGGAGTGTAGAAATGGCTATTCCTCATAAGGCACTGACTGTAAACTTCTCCAATCCTGGAGTAGCCGGCAACTACTGGCGCATCAACTTCTCACGTGTACAGTGGCTCAAACCCGGACAACGTGAAGAAAACTGGGTATGGATGCCTACCGGAAAGATTGACATGCACATGCCAGACCGCTGGGGATTCCTGTATCTGTCCGACAAAACGGTAGGACAAGGAACTGACGAGTTCAAGTATCCATACCACATGGCTACATACAAACTGTTGTGGGCGATGTTCTATGCACAGCAAGACTTCTACTCTAAAGAAAAGAGATACTTGCGTGAAAAAGAAAGTTTCTTCCTGACCGACGAAGAACTGAAAGGACTGTCTGAAGGAGCTGAAATTACAGTAGAAGCTACTACCCACACCTTCCGTATTGCCATCAGTGTACCGGAAGAGAATGTCCGCTATGTAGTAGATAATCTGAGCAAGTTTACCCGCGAACCGATTACAGCACAAAAATAAATTCTGATTTTGGGCTCTTAGGCTGATAGCATCTATATGCATAAACCTAAGAGCTCGAAGTTTATACATTAGAAAGCATAAGAACTTAAACAAACATGAGAACAATCTTTATTCTTTTTTCCCTGCTGTTCACACTGACAGCAAATGCAGCCAACCATAAAGAACTGCCTGCCAAAGGAAATCTCAATTTGCAGGTATTCAACAAGGCTAACGTACGTTTTCTTCCGGATACTTATGCCAATTTCTCTGAAGCAGACAATAATGGCATCATCCATCTGGTAAACGGACGTATCATCTTAAAGAAAATCCAGATCCCATCTTATCAGAGAGATGTAACAGTCAGCCTGAAACTGACAGTCGCTTCCAACGGTGACCGCTGGGACAAATCAGGATCTTGCTTTGTATTGCCAAAGAAATCTGCCATCAACCTGATGAGCATTGCACAAGGCAAACAAAAGTTTCCGGCTATAGACAGCACCAAACTGGAAAACCTTGTGGGTATCGTACCCGGTAAAAACTACCTGCCTACTATCGAATTGATGCGCTTCATGACTCCGTTTGGTGTAGGACATTACAGCCAGAACGACGACTCATTATCGAGCAAACGCCGCCCGGTATACATCCCGAAATGGGAAAAACAAGTACAATGGGAACAAGATATCACCGACTTGTATTCTGCTTTGGAAGGTGAAGTATATGTGGGTATCTTCATCGATACATGGACCCCGGAAGGCTATGTAGCAAGCATGGAACTGAACTTTAAGGAAAGTACTATCAGTTGCGACAAACTGGTGCGCCGCCATGTAGAACCACTGATGAATACCGTGTACTACATCGGTCAGTCTTATCCCGACATCTTTGCACGCAAATCGGTATCGACCGACTTTGTATTGCCGAAAAATGCAAAGAACGTACGATTGAAATACATCGTGACAGGTCATGGAGGACACTCTGGTGGCGATGAGTTTGTACAGAAAAAGAATATACTCTCCATAGACGGTACTGAAGTGTTCAGCTTCATCCCCTGGAGAGACGATTGTGCATCTTTCCGCCGATTCAACCCGGCTACAGGTGTATGGTTAATCAAACGTCTGGCAGCTTACATCAGCGAGGATGGATACAAGACCAAGGAAGTAGAAGAGCCATTGGCTTCATCGGATTTATCTCGTTCCAACTGGTGCCCGGGTAGTGATGTAGCTCCGGAAGAAATTGCATTGCCCGATCTTAAAGCCGGCAAACATACCTTTACGGTCAGCATACCTAAGGCACAGCCTATCAACGGTGACGAAATGAATCACTGGCTGGTATCAGCCTATCTGGTATGGGATGAAGAATAAAAACAGCTTCATAGCATAAAAAAGAGAAGGATTCCGATAGCAGCAAATGCTTCAGAATCCTTCTCTTTTATTTTAAGGATATGTTTAAGAATCCTACCCTTCTATCTCGCTCAGTTCGAGCCAACGCATGGTTTTCTCATCCAGTTCGTCATTCAGCGCGGGCAAGCGTTTCGATTTTTCAGTCAGTTCGTCTACGCTCAGCGTACCACTGCATAAAGCTTCTTCTATCTGCGTCTTTTCGGCCTCAAGTGCAGCAATATCCTTTTCCAGCTGTTCGAACTCTTTCTTTTCCTTAAATGTCATCCGACGCTTGTCGTTCAGACGTACACGCTGAGTTTTCTCTTCCTTCGGTTTAGCCTCTTCCTTGTCGTGCTCAGCCTTAGCCAGTTTCCAGTCACGGTAATCCGAATAATTTCCGGGGAAATCGCGGATATCACCCTGTCCCTTGAACACCAGCAAATGATCTACCACCTTATCCATGAAATAGCGGTCGTGACTCACCACAATCACGCATCCTTTGAAACTCTGCAAGTACTCTTCAAGCACTTGAAGTGTCACGATATCCAGGTCGTTGGTAGGCTCGTCGAGAACCAGGAAGTTCGGATTCTTCATCAGCACTGTACACAGATACAAGCGACGGCGCTCTCCCCCACTCAACTTATACACATAACTGTGCTGCGTCTCGGGAGTAAACAGAAAATGCTGCAAGAACTGCGATGCGGTCAGACGTTTTCCATTTCCCAGTTCGATGACTTCTGCAATGTCTGTAATTACATCAATCACCTTCATCTGCTCGTTGAACTGAAGCCCGTCCTGCGAATAATATCCGAAGCGGACGGTTTCTCCAATATCCAAGGTGCCACTATCCGGTTTTTCCATCCCCATCAGAATCTTGATGAATGTAGACTTTCCGGTACCGTTATTTCCCACAATACCCATCTTTTCATAACGTGCAAAGATGTAAGAGAAATCGTTCAGAATCTTTAAATCGCCAAAACTCTTGTACAGATGATCGGCTTCGAATATTTTCGAGCCAATATATGATGCTTTTACATCCAGCTTCACATTGGCATCGTACGTACGCTGTTTAGCCACCTTTTCCAGTTCGTAAAAGGCTTCTTCACGATAACGGGCTTTATGCCCGCGTGCCTGAGGCATACGGCGCATCCACTCCAGTTCCGTACGATACAGATTATTGGCCCGTGCAATCTCGGCATTGGTAGCCTCGATACGCTCCTGACGCTTTTCCAGATAATAACTGTAATTACCTTTATAGGAGTAAACCTGTTTGTTGTCTATCTCGATAATTTCGGAACATACGCGGTCGAGGAAATAACGGTCGTGTGTCACCATCAGCAAACTCAGTGTACCACGGTTCAGATACTCTTCCAGCCACTCCGTCATATCAAGGTCCAAGTGGTTGGTCGGCTCATCCAGAATCAGCAAATCCGGTTCGGTAATCAGCACATTGGCCAAAGCCACACGCTTCAGCTGTCCGCCGGAAAGATGCTTGATTTTCTGTCCGAAATCACGAATCTTCAACTGCGAAAGAATCTGTTTGGCACGACGTTCATAATCCCAAGCCTTTTCGTGCTCCATCCGTCCCAGCAAATCTTCCAGTCCCGGATTGCCCGGCGTTTCCATACAGCGTTCGTACTCCTTTATCAATTCCACCGTACTGTTTCCATGATAAAAGCAAGCCTCGAGCACTGTCAAATCCTCAGGATAGTTCGGGCTTTGTTCCAGATAGCCTACACGCAAATCGCGGCGGAAGGTAATTTTTCCTTCGTCGTATCCTTCTTTTCCCGACAGTATATTCAATAATGTAGTCTTTCCGCTTCCGTTTTTTGCAATCAGCCCGATGCGCTGTCCCTGCGCTATGCCAAAGGAAATCTGATGAAACAAAACCAAGTCGCCGAAAGACTTTGTCAAGTCTTCTACTTGTAAATAAGGAACCATAATTCAATATTATATCATTACAATACCGATTCTACCTCTTCTTTGATGCGGGCATACTCTGCACGAAGATTACATTCCTGTCCGTTCTTCACCTTATTCCATATCAGAGCAGAAGGGTCTACCATTACCTGAGTATCGGCAAAACGCAAGGCCGGATATTCTCTGGTACCATCTACAACGGTTACCCAGTCCATGCCATCCATTTCATTAATCAGTATGGCTCCAAATGCTACGCCCAGGCTTTCCCATGCCTGACGCTGGTTTTTGTTGAAGCGTCCGCTATCCATCACTTTCTGGATGCTATCTACATCGGCTTCTACCGAAGTAAAATCTTTCGACAACTGCTTCTTGATGGTACTTACAGCCCATTCGTAAGCTTCGTTTATCTCGTTGATTTCCAGCACGCGCACCGGAATTACTTCCTTACCGGGTTTCTCTCCGGCTGCACGTACATGAAGTGTACGGATTATCTCCTCTGCCGGCTTCGGACTGTCTCCCTTTGCTACTGTAAAAGAGCACTCTATTGAAATTTCTCCTTTACCGGTCACCCAAATGTGTGAAGTATACCATGCTCCTTCCTCCTGAAAGCTTTCTATCAGATAAGCACAGTCCCAACTTCCTACACTCACTCGCTTTGCACCTGCATTTTGTGCCATTTCATATTCAATGCACTCTTTGGCATAATTACGGCTTTCTCCCCGATAAGCAGAGATACGGAAATTTCCCGTCCACTTATCCGGATTGTAGAACAAAAAACTATCTTCGGTATCTTCAAACTCACGCCAATCTGCGGGGTACTCCAATGAGAACCAAGAACCGGGAGCAATATATTTCATCATACTTATCGATTAAAGTTTTACCAGTTTTTATTGAAGAGAATCTGTATGCAGCATATAAAGACTGCCTTATTTTACAGGAAGGATTTCAATCCAGTAATCGTCCGGGTCGTTGATAAAATAAAGACCCATCTTTTCGTTTTCGAAGCATACGCATCCCATTTCTTTGTGGAATTTGCGTACTTCATCATAATCGCCTTCTACACGGAAGCACAAGTGGCTTTCGTTTTCTCCCAACTCATATGCTTCAGTGTGATCGCGCAACCAGGTCAGTTCCAACAGGAAATCAGAATGGTCGTCTGCCAGATAAACCAGAATAAACGAACCGTCGGATGCTTCCTTACGGTGTGACTCATGCAGCCCCAATGCAGTCTGATAAAACTGGATACTTTTATCCAAGTTTGTCACATTAATATTAAAATGGTCGAATCGTCCTTTTACTTTCATATTCTTATCTTATTTTTGAAATTAGTCAATATGTTCTTGCTGCCCTCTCCGATAAAGCCTGATCATTGCTGTTCCATTCGCTTCGGCTACAGGTGCAAAGGCCGTTGCAGCCTCATAAGCTTCATCGAAGTGCATCGGTACAAAGATAGAAGTTTTTATCTGTTCCACAAACTGACGCGGTCCCCGCATATATTCCCTGCCCAGACGGGGATCGACCGGAAACATAGCGACGTCCACTTCTGTTGTATAGCGACGGATATACTCCAGCTCGTGCAGATAGTTTTTCTCGTAACCTTTCCATTCCGCCTCGGTACTTTCGTCCATCCAGTGCCAGTTGTTCAAATCGCCTGCATGAAACACTTTCTTCCCTTCTGCTTCAATCAGAAAAGATATGCCTACATCGGTCGAACCACACGCCTGCACATGTATCGTTTCGTCGTGATACTCATCGCCTTTTTTAAGCCACAAGGCATCATCGGCTGCCGCACGTCTTCTGCGCAAAATATCTTTGGAGAAAATATATACAATATCCGGACGAGTTTCACGCCACTTTAAAACTTCCTTATTGAAATGGTCGGCATGAAAATGGCTGGACAATACATAAAAGCGTCCGGGACGGTGAAGCAGTTCTCTGTGAAGAATACCTTCCGTAGCACCGTCGGAATCTTCAAAATAATCGAGTACTACAGTAAAGTTTTCTCCCAGCAAGGCAAATCCGCTATGATATAAATAAATCAGTTCCATATATTCGATTTGATACAAAGTTACAAAAACAAGAAAAAAACTCAAAGAAAAAAGTATATCTCCCGAACTTCTTTATCTGACAAAATGTAAACGAATATACCTTTTCATTTTTACTGAAAGTACTTTTACAAAATGTCAAATCAGAGGCTTCTACACGGCCATATTTGGAGTCTGATACGGAAGTGAACAAAAAGAAGAGTGTTTTTTAATGATACAGAAAATACATAAAGAAAGGGAAACAGACTTATTTGCAGCATATACTACTCCGTTTCTTCTCTACATATTTATATTGACACAGAAAGCGTTATTTTCATGCCGTTTTAACAAAGAAAAATTTATCTCGTTTTCTATTGAAAAACCAGAAGAATCAGTTAATATATGTATATAAAAGCAATAAACTGCAAAAAGAAAAGAGCTTTATGAAAAAGGGACTTACGCGACTGGCCACAAAAGCTTGCGTGACTAGTCGCGTAAGCCCACAATACCTGTATCATTTGCCTCCGATACCCGTTGTATTTTCTTATTTGAACAGTCAAAATCCTGCCATACAACATATAATAGAGACGATTTTCACTATCAGAAGAAGCTTTTTTCCTTCGTGAACGAAGGTTTCTTCCCAAAATGCAGTCAGCCAAACAAGCCATTATCCAGCATTCAGACAGACATCTGCCCGTTTCATAAACAATCTGTCAACGGGCCATTTTACACAGCATACGCCATCCCCAAAGCATAAAAAAGGCAGGAAGTCACTCTTCCTGCCCTTATTCTTTTCTATCAAAAATACGATGTATGTATGCCTTTAAATTATTTTACAGCAATACATTCAATTTCTACCAATGCATTTTTCGGCAATGCCTTTACAGCAACAGCAGAACGTGCAGGAAAATCTCCATCGAAATATTTAGCATATACAGCATTCATTTCAGCGAACAAAGACATATCTGCCAGGAAAACAGTAGTTTTCACAATATTTGCAGTAGTCAGTCCGGCAGCAGCCAATATATTTTTGATGTTTTCGAAAGACTGTGTAGTCTGTTCAGTAACCCCACCCGGAGCGAATTCTCCTGTAGCCGGATCAACTGGGAGCTGACCTGAAACAAAAACCATTCCATTTGCTTCGATAGCCTGGCTATATGGACCAATAGCAGCAGGAGCTTTCTCTGTAAAAATAACCTTTTTCATACTCTGATATTTGTTTATTAATAAGATTTCATCGGCTAAATTACGACAATTATCTCAATTATTATCTACCGATACAAAAAAAGTCGTTTTTATTAGCATATATGATAAAAAAACACTACTTTTGTAAATGTGAAGATACAGAAAGGCCTGATAATGTCTTTTTACCATATCTTTTACTTCCAAATAAATCAACGAATAACAATCATTAAAAAAAACTCGTAACTACCTCCCCGGTATAATTAAGACAGAACAAAGTTTCTGCCAAAACCATTCGTTATGCCTTGAGGTATTACCTAAATTCATTACACACATATATTATTATGTATAACATCATTCAATTAAACGACAAAGATTTGTCTGAATTGCAAGAAATCGCCAAAGAGTTGGGATTGAAGAAAACCAGTTCTCTCCGCAAGGAAGAATTAGTTTACCGCATTTTGGACGAACAGGCTATTGTCGGTGCTACTCAAAAAGCCGCAGCCAATAAAAACAACGAGGAACGTCAGCCGCGCAAGCGTTCACGCATCAGCGTAAAAAAAGAAGGAGATAAAGTATATACAGCGACAAAAGACAAAGCACAAAAACTGGAAGCAAACACTCCTCCCCTTCCTACTCCGGCTCCCTTGTTCAAAGATGATATTCCTGCTCCAAGCATAACTACTACTTCTACTCCGGAAACAACTCCTGATACAGCAACTGCCACAACCGAAAAACCAAAAGCAAAAAGGGGACGCAAACCTGGCAGCAAAAATAAATCGACTCTGGAGAAAGAAGCTGCACAGAAAAAAACAACCGAAATTCCGGTTATGATAAAGGAAGAAGACGAACTTCCTCCTCTGAATCTTTCTGATGGAAATGATTTTATTCCAATAGAAGATCTTCCTTCTGAAAAATTTGAATTACCTTCTGAATTACTTGGCAAATTTGAAGCCACAAAAATGGAAACTCCGGCTCCTGCTCCTCAGGAAAAAGAAAATAAACCGGCCGGTAAATTCCAACCTCGCCAACAACGATATAACAACAACCGTAACCTTCCGGCCAACCGTCCACAACAAGGACAGCCACAAGCTGCTGCCCCACAACAGGCACAGGCAACCAACGCTCCTGTTGCTGCAGAACCAGCACCTGCAAAACCGGTAGAAAAGCCTTATGAATTTGATGACGTGCTGAAAGGTACCGGAGTATTGGAAATTATGCCCGACGGATATGGATTCCTCCGTTCCTCGGACTACAACTACCTTTCTTCTCCCGATGACATTTATGTTTCTCAATCACAGATCAAACTGTTCGGTCTGAAAACCGGCGATGTGGTAGAAGGAACAATCCGTCCGCCTAAAGAAGGAGAAAAATACTTCCCGCTGGTAAAGGTATTTACTATTAACGGACTGGATCCGAACCTGGTGCGCGACCGTATCCCGTTCGATCATCTGACTCCGTTGTTCCCTGAAGAAAAATTCAAACTTTGCAAAGGATATAACGACAACTTATCTGCCCGTGTAGTGGATTTGTTCTCTCCTATCGGAAAAGGACAGCGTGCCTTAATCGTAGCGCAGCCTAAAACCGGTAAGACCATCCTGATGAAGGATATTGCCAATGCCATCGCAGCCAATCATCCGGAAGTCTATATGATTATGTTGCTGATTGACGAACGCCCGGAAGAAGTAACCGACATGGCACGCAGCGTCAATGCAGAAGTAATCGCTTCTACTTTCGATGAACCGGCAGAACGTCACGTAAAAATTGCAGGTATCGTACTGGAAAAAGCAAAACGTATGGTAGAATGCGGACACGATGTGGTAATTTTCCTCGATTCTATCACTCGTCTGGCACGTGCATACAATACGGTATCTCCGGCATCGGGTAAAGTACTTTCGGGTGGTGTGGATGCCAATGCACTGCATAAGCCGAAACGCTTCTTCGGAGCAGCCCGTAATATCGAAGGAGGTGGTTCGCTTACCATCATTGCAACTGCCTTGATTGATACCGGTTCGAAGATGGACGAAGTAATCTTTGAAGAGTTCAAGGGTACAGGTAATATGGAACTCCAGCTCGACCGCAACTTGAGCAACAAGCGTATCTTCCCGGCTGTCAACATAATCGCATCAAGCACACGCCGCGACGATCTGCTGCTGGACAAGACTACACTGGATCGTATGTGGATTCTCCGCAAATATTTGTCGGATATGAATCCGATAGAAGCAATGGACTTCGTAAAAGACCGTCTGGAAAAGACAAAAGACAACGAAGAGTTCCTTATGAGCATGAATTCGTAATTATTCAACGATACTATAAAAGCTCTGAAATGATTCAATTGCAGAATCATTTCAGAGCTTTCTTTTTTAATCGCTTTCAGGGAAATAAGTCCCTTACAATGAGATAATGTTCCCATATACTATAAAATTAATCACAGGAGCAGATTCTTCAATTGCAAATTCGCATAAATATGCTAATTTTGTTTCATACTACTAATGAAGACAGACAACTTATATGAACATCGCTAAATATCTCTTATGCACATGCTGCATAGGTTTGTCTTGCATCCATACAGCTCCGGCACAAAACGCCGAAGAACTGTATAGGAAAGCAACAGAAACACAACAGGCAGAGACATGGAACAAGTTGGCCGAATATCTTTATACGGCACGTAAAAACCCTACATTATTGCGTACTGCAACCGAACATGCCCAAAAGCTGGCACAAAAGAACAGGGACTCTATAGAATGGGGAAAAGCTGTAATATACGGTTCTGATTTATTTTACCAGAAAGGAGAATTTCAATCCTATCAGAACGAAAACAGAAGAGCCTTAAAACTACTTCGGAATACTCACGAATACGGTTTGCAAGAAGTGGCCCTGAATAATATTGCAACTTCTTTCGGCGAGCAGGATCAAATTGATTCACTGATTTACTACACACGGAAGGCAATGTTCCTGAACCGTCTCCACAAAGGGAGTAGAGGAAAATGGGGAGAAGAATGTCAGAATATGGCATATGCATACAGTGTATATGGAATAGCAGACTCCGCCTATCATTATACAAAGGAAACAATAGAAGCCTCAATCGAAGCCAAAGATACATTACGCCTGCTCGATGCTTATAGCCAGATGGCGGTATTTTATATCAAGAAGAAACAATACCCCGATGCTCTGAATTATTTTACCAAAGCTTTGGATATCTATGAACTGGTAGAGAATAAACACAACCGTCTTTATGTATATACGAATCTGGCCGCCATGTATCATAAATGGGGAAAGAAAACGGCTGCCATTAAATTTGCAAGACATGCACTGAAAGATGCGGAAGGTACAGCCGAGAAAGCGACCTATGGCAAACTGCTCTGCAATTTGGGACTTTATCTGCATGCGGCCGGAATGTTCAGGGAATCGGCTGATACATTAAGAATGGCTCTTCCACTTGTCAGCGAATCGTTCCATTATCAAGGCAGTCTTTGCCAGACTTTGGCAAGCGATTATGATATGTTGGGTATGCCCGACTCTTGTGAATACTACCTGAACAAAGTAGATAGTCTGGCAGAAACTCACCAGTTTGTACGGGGAGAATTGTTTTATGCGTCTAAAGTTGCCCTGCTGATGCATAGAAAAAATTACAGGGAAGCAGCTTTTTATGCCCAACGCTTTGTAAAACTGGATGAGCAAAAGGAGTTGACAGAAAGTTCTCCTTACATATACAACATGATATCGCTGGCACTGGAAAAAGGTACAGAAGATTATCGGACTGCACTGAAATACAAGAAGAAAGCTGCCAGCATGCAGGACTCTTTGTACCAGGAGAAGGCAAACATACAGATGAACGAATTCTATGCACGCTACCAGACTACTGAAAAAGAACTGGAAATAGCCTCAATGAGACTGGCCAGACAAAAATGGATACTGGCTATAGTAGGAAGTGCATTGATGATTATTATACTGTGTATGATTACTCTTTACCAGCGCATGAAACGAATCCGGAAAGAAAAGGAAGCGGCAGATCTGCATATCCGTATCCAACAGAAAGAACAGGAACTGGAGAAAACGGAAAAAGAAATGCACTCGCATGTGATTGACTCTTATTTTAAAGGAATTGAAGCGGAACGGGAACGACTGGCTAAAGAACTGCATAACAATGTGGCCAATGAGCTGTTGGGAATAAGTATGCTTATGAAACTACAGCCGGACAAAAGCGAAGAGGCAATACAACAATTACAGAAACTGCAAAAAGAAGTACGAACCATTTCGCACGACTTGATGCCTCCCATATTCAGACAAGTTACACTGACAGAGATTTTAAAAGCGCACATCTACAACCTCAACGTAAGAGGAAACTGCAATTTCGAACTAATACTGACGAATGAACAGGAGCTAAATAAAGTCACGGAAAAAATATCACTTGTAGTTTACAGAATGGTACAGGAACTTTCCGGAAACATCATTAAATATGCATCGGCTTCTGCAGCTACGATTGAGATAGAAGCAGGCCAAACGCACATAAAATTGAAGATAAGTGACAATGGTAAAGGGTTCGATCCGCAGAAAAAGAGAAAAGGAGTAGGACTTCAATTGGTCAAGAAACGAATCGATGAACTGAAAGGAACTTTCCTCTTAGATACTGCAACAGGAGAAGGATGCAGAATCACAATCACATTTCCTTTATAAAAAGAATCCGGATTCCAGTTTGTTTCAGACCTTGGAATCCGGATTCTTTCATAAAACAGCTTTAAGTATTTCTTAATAAGAATGGTCGTCTTCTTTCAATTCTTCGGAAGTAATCGGTTTCTTATCGATGGCTCGCCATGCATATACGATATATGCCAGGACAAAAGGAACGAGAATAGAAACATAGGCCATTACACGCAAAGTAAACTGACTGGAGCAGCTGTTTGCCAATGTCAATGAGCTCTGCATATCGGCTGTAGAAGGATAATAAGCCGTATTGTTATATCCTACAGCCAGTAATAAAGCAAGCACTGTAAATACGGTGCCTATTCCTGCAGCCCAAATTCCCTTGGTATACGAAGTACAGAAAATGCTTTTCACCAGGCCATACAAGACTCCTGCAACTCCCACTAAAAACAGAACAAGCAGATAAGGCATAGCCAGCAAATTATGGAAATATTTGAAAGGTTCCATCACTATCTCCTGCGTTTCTGGATTTACAGCAAAACCATCTTTAAGCAAAGTGCGTATTACAAAAGCAAGGAAAAAGAAGAGAAAAGGAACAGCGTCGGATATGAGTTGACGACGGCAACGGGCAATCAATGCCTCACAGCGAATATTATTGATAAAATAGAGATTTCCTAACAGACGGGCAAGGAAGAAGACAGCAAATCCCAGCACAATATTCCACGGATCGGTAAAAGCATCCAGACCATGCCATCCATTCGCCCAACGGCTTATTACCGGCATCATCTCATCAGTCATATTTCCTTTATCGATAATAAAATTAGAGCCGTTGAAGAAAGTAGCAACTGCAGCTCCCAGCAATATCGGTCCTACAATACCATTGATAACTAAAAAATACTGATAAGTCCGTTTGCCTAAGAGGTTGCCTAACTTTGACTGGAATTCATAAGATACTGCCTGTAATACAAAACTAAAAAGGATAATCATCCACAACCAATAGGCTCCTCCGAAACTTGTACTATAGAACAATGGGAAAGAAGCAAAAAAAGCTCCTCCAAAAGTAACCAGTGTAGTAAATGTAAACTCCCATTTACGACCGGTAGAATTAATCATCAGTGTACGTTCTTCTTCCGTATGAGCTAAACGGAACAGCAGAGAATTACCTCCCTGAACAAATAATAAAAATACCAGCAACGCACCCAGCAGGGACACTAAAAACCACCAGTAATGCTGTAGAAAAATATAGGTTGAATCCATAATCTTATATCAAATAATAAATAAACAATGATGAATTTATGCTTCCTCAGGTCCTTTTTTTATTGCTTTCAGCATGATATTTATTTCGGCAATAAGCAGAACCGTAAACATCACAAGGAAAATAAAGAATGTAGTCTGCACCGAACCTGTTTCCAGTTTTGATATAGCGGCATTTACCGGAAGCATATCCTGAATAGCCCATGGCTGACGGCCTACTTCTGCTACAATCCATCCTGCCTGACTGGCCAAATAAGCAAACGGAAGGCTCCAAAGAGAAATCCAGTGCAGCCACCTTAACTGAGACAGTTTATGTTTCCATGCAACAATCAGAATCAAAGCAAACAGGCCTATAAAATAGACTCCAAAGCCTACCATCACTCTAAAAGACCAAAATAACAGCCACACATTCGGAACCAGTGTATCCGGTTCTTTAATATATCCATAGCCAAAATATTTCATGTTTTTATCCAGGACCTTACGGGCTTCCTGCATTTGAGCATTATCCCCCTCCTGTTTGGCCTTCCGATAATTGCCTAATGCCGTAATAGCCTTTTGCCCACGCTTAATTTTTTCCTCTACGGACAGCGCTTTCTCTCCATTGGGTTGTGTATATCCTCCTTGCAACAAATCATTCATTCCGGGAACAAAACCATCTATATCATGAGTAGCAAGTAAAGACAACATACCGGGAATTTTAAGACTTCCTACTACAGTAAGCGGTTCGTGTGAGCCACCTTCATATAATCCCTCCATTGCAGCCAGTTTCATCGGTTGCAACTGAGCTACCTGATAAGCCGATTTATCGCCAGTAAAGGCTGTAACAAGTGATGCAAACAGACCTACTCCTGCCGCTATCTTAATACTTGCCAAAGCAAACTCTTTCTCTCTCTTACGCAATAAGAACCAAGCACTGACAGCAATCACAAAAGCTGCTCCTACCATCCAGCTGCTCAATACAGTATGCAAAAACTTCATTACCGCTACCGGTGAAAAGGCTACAGCTGCAAAATCCACCATTTCATTACGTACGGTTTCAGGATTGAACTCCATCCCTACCGGATACTGCATCCACGAATTGGCTACCAAAATCCACCAGGCAGAAAAAGTCGCTCCTATACCTGTCAGCCAAGTAGAAGCCAAATGAAAACGTTTACTTACTTTATTCCATCCGAAGAACATGACGGCAATAAAAGTAGCCTCCATAAAAAAGGCTACAATACCTTCAATGGCCAAAGGTGCTCCAAATATATCTCCTACAAACCAGGAATAATTACTCCAGTTGGTACCAAACTGAAACTCCAGAATGAGTCCTGTAGCTACACCAATAGCAAAATTAATACCAAACAGCTTCATCCAGAATTTTGCAGTCCGCTTCCAAAATTCATTATCGGTAATAAAATACAGTGTTTCCATAATACCCATTATCACTGCTAATCCCAGTGTAAGTGGCACAAACAACCAATGATACATTGCTGTCAAAGCAAACTGGGCTCTCGACCAGTCAATCATCGAGGTATCAATACTTTCTAACATAAATTTATTTATTAAGGTTAATAATCTATTGCACGTTCTATCAATTCAGTTCCTACATAGTTTTGCTTTTCTTTTTCGGTCTTTCCTCCCAGAAAAGAGGGAAAGAAAAACAATTTAAGGACAAAGAACATTATAAAAAGCTTTATGAGGATAATCATCCACAATGTCTTGCCCAATGTCATCTGGGAAAAACCATCTCTATAAAACTTCCAGATATTAATTATATTCTTTTTAATCATATTCTATTTTTACAATTATTACAAAGTAAAGTCTTTTATCGATAAAAAACAAAGATTCATCCTCGTAAATTGCCAGAGAAGCTACTTTATTTTTATGTAAAAATTGCAGTTTCTACCTTTGTATCAGTAAAAATAAACGACAGTCCTCTCCATGATAGCAATATACAGATGATAGGACAAAAAAGATTTATACAAAACATGTATAAACAACATAGTAAATAAATAAAGTAATGAAACAAAAAACTTTCTTTTTAGTCTGGCTCTTCTCTGCCGCTACGCCCCTTTTTGCTCAAGAGCAAAAGACATGGACACTAAACGACTGCTTGGAATATGCACTTGAAAAAAATATCCAATTGCAGCAGAATATACTGACGATGCAGGAAACTGAGATTGATGTAAAGAAAGCAAAAGCTGAACTCTTTCCCAGCCTTTCATTTACCACTGGTCATAATCTGATCAACCGGCCGTATCAAGAAAACAGCAACACGGTAAGTGGAACAGAAATCATCAGTAGTGACAACAAAAATACATATAACGGTAATTATAGCTTAAACGCACAATGGACTTTGTGGAATGGCGGTAAGCGATTGAATAACATCAAACAACAAAAGACCAATTTGAAAATAGCAGAACTGAGCATCGCCGAAACAGAGAATATGCTGCAAGAAGAGATTGCCAAACTGTTTATTCAGATTCTTTATGCCGATGAATCCGTAGCCATTAACAAAAACACATTGGAAGTAAGCGAAGCTACTTATGCCCGCGGAAAAGAGCTTTTTACGGAAGGTAGTATTTCAAAAGCTGATTTAGCCCAACTGGAGGCTCAAATAAGCAACGACAAATATCAAGTTGTTTATGCCGAAAGTTCCTTACGTAACTACAAGCTACAATTGAAACAGTTGTTGGAACTGGAAGGAACAGAGGAGATGAATTTGGCTTTACCCAAAGTAAATGAAGAACAAGTCGTCCGCCTCCTTCCGGCTCAAGAAGACGTATATCAGACAGCCTTAAGCACACGTCCGGAAATCCAAAGCAGCAAATACAGCATTGAAAATGCCAAACTGAATATTGCCAGTGCTAAATCCGGATACATGCCTACCATCAGTTTGTCGGCTTCGACCTCCAGTACAACCAATAGTGCCAGTACCAATAACTGGGCACAACAAATGAAGTACGGATGGAACAACATGATAGGAATCAATTTGAGTATTCCCATTTTCGACAACCGACAAAATAAAAGTAATTTACAAAAGGCACGTATACAATATAGCAACAGTCAGCTGGAGTTGACAAACAAACAAAAAGAATTGTACAGCACAATCCAGAGTCTTTGGCTGGATGCACTCAACGCGCAACAGCAATACCTTGCAGCAAATGACAAGCTGAAGAGTTGTACGACAAGTTTCGACATGGTCAACGAACAGTTTACCCTGGGAATGAAAAATACGGTAGAATTGCTTACAGAAAAGAATAATTTGCTTAGTGCACAGCAACAACAGGTACAAGCCAAATACATGGCCATACTAAATCGTACATTGCTGAACTTTTATGCGGGACAAAAAATTGAATTATAAGAAAACGGTCATATGAAAAATAAAAAAATTATTATTACTACAGTTGCCGGAGTCGTTGTGATTGGAGGTTTCTGGCTTTTCAGTGGTTCAAAAGCACAGACTAAAATTGAGTTTGCTACCCAACAGGTACAAAGACAAAACATCAGTAATTCAATTACGGCAACAGGAACCATAGAACCTGTAACAGAGGTCGAAGTGGGAACTCAGGTATCGGGTATCATAGACAAAATCTATGTCGACTATAACTCGGTAGTAAAGGAAGGAGAAGTAATCGCCGAAATGGATAAGGTCACTTTATTAAGTGACTTACAATCAGCTCAGGCCACTTACGATGGAGCAAAAGCCGAATACGATTATCAGAAGAAGCTATACGAACGAAACGAAAAATTACATCAAAAACAATTGATAAGTGATACAGACTACGAACAATCTGTATATAACTATCAACGGGCACGCAGTACATACGAACAGACAAAGGCTGCTTTGGCTAAGGCAGAACGAAACCTTTCGTACGCTACCATTACCTCCCCTATCAATGGAATTGTAACCAGTAAAGATGTAGAAGAAGGACAGACCGTAGCTTCAGGCTTCGAGACTCCGACACTATTTAACATCGCAGCAGACTTAACTAAAATGCAAGTTGTAGCCGATGTAGACGAGGCCGATATTGCAGGAGTAAAAGACAGTGCACGAGTTACCTTCACAGTAGATGCTTATCCTGATGACGTATTTGAAGGAAAGGTAACTCAGATCCGATTAGGAAGTACAAACAGCAGCAGTACGAGCAGCACAAGCAGCACAAGTGAAACCGTAGTCACTTATGAAGTTGTTATTACTGCCGACAATCCTGATTTGAAACTTAAGCCACGTCTGACAGCCAATGTCACCATCTACACAGACGAACGCAACAATGTACTTTCCGTTCCCAACAAAGCATTACGCTTTGTCCCCAGTAAAGAACTGGCAGGCGGACGTGCCATCCAGAACTGCGAAGGAGAACATAAAGTATGGACATTGGAAAACAATACATTCATTGCACATCCTGTGAAAACCGGACTCTCTGACGGAAGCAATACAGAAATCCTTGGCGGTATTTCGGAAGGAACTCCTGTCATTACAGAAACAATTGTAAAAGGCAGTGAACCGACCCTGGGAGAAAGCAGTCCACAAGGAGAAAGAAGTCCATTTATGCCTGGACCACCGGATAAGGACAAAAAGAAAAAATAATCTGATTATGGATAATAGAAAAGTCATTATCGAACTACAGAATATCAAACGAAACTTTCAGGTAGGAGATGAAACTGTCCATGCCTTGCGAGGAGTTTCATTTACCATACATGAAGGGGAGTTTGTAACGATTATGGGAACCTCCGGCTCCGGAAAGTCGACTCTGCTGAACACATTAGGATGTCTGGATACACCCACCAGTGGCGAGTACTTGCTCGATGGAGTTTCTGTACGTACCATGGGCAAATCTCAAAGAGCAATACTCCGTAACCGGAAGATTGGATTTGTATTCCAAAACTACAACCTGTTACCTAAAACAACGGCTGTAGAAAATGTAGAATTGCCTCTAATGTACAACTCTTCTGTAAGTACAGCAGAACGCCGGCGAAGAGCTATCGAATCATTGATAGCGGTAGGATTGGGCGACCGGTTGGAACACAAGTCCAACCAGATGTCGGGTGGACAAATGCAGCGTGTAGCCATAGCCCGGGCACTGGTCAACAATCCCGCAGTGATTCTGGCTGATGAAGCTACAGGAAACCTCGACACACGTACTTCATTCGAAATATTGGTTCTGTTTCAGAAACTACATGCCGAAGGACGTACAATCATCTTCGTTACCCATAATCCGGAATTGTCACAATACAGTAGCCGAAACATCCGGTTGCGCGACGGCCACGTCATCGAAGATATAGAAAACAAACATATTCTATCGGCTGCTGAAGCATTGGCTGCACTGCCAACCAATGACGAAGACTAAGTGATAGAACCTGATAAAAGAAATAAAAAATGAACGGTACAAACCTTTTAAAAATAGCATTCCGAGCCTTGGCCAACAACAAACTCAGGGCTTTCCTTACCATGCTGGGAATCATCATCGGAGTGGCTTCGGTCATTACCATGCTTGCCATAGGCCAAGGGTCCAAACGAAGCATACAGCAGCAAATCTCAGAAATGGGATCGAATATGATTATGATTCATCCGGGAGCGGAAATGCGTGGAGGTGTTCGCCAAGACCCCTCTTCCATGCAAACTTTAAAGTTGGAAAATTATGAAACACTGGTCAACGAGTCCATGTATCTTTCTGCCATCAGTCCGAATGTTTCTTCATCGGGACAGCTTATAGCAGGAGCCAATAACTATCCTTCTTCTGTCAGTGGTGTAAGTATCGGTTATTTGCAAATACGCCAGCTTAAAATAGAACAAGGAGAGATGTTTACAGAAAACGACATCCGTACCGCAGCCAAAGTCTGCGTTATCGGTAAAACCATTGTCGACAATCTGTTTCCAGACGGTACCGACCCTATCGGTAAGATAATCCGCTGCAACAAGATTCCTCTCCGGGTAATCGGTGTATTGGAATCGAAAGGATACAACTCCATGGGTATGGACCAGGATGATGTAGTACTTGCTCCTTATACCACTGTGATGAAAAGACTTCTGGCACAGACTTACCTGAGCGGAATCTTTGCATCGGCTCTGACTGAGGAGATGACCGATGAAGCCGTAGACGAAATAACAAGCATCCTCCGCAGAGAACATAAGCTGAAAGCTACCGACAGTGATGATTTCACCATCCGTACCCAGCAAGAACTCAGTTCAATGCTGAATACAACAACCGACTTGATGACTACACTACTGGCATGCATTGCCGGTATATCATTAATAGTAGGTGGTATCGGTATTATGAATATCATGTATGTATCGGTCACCGAACGTACAAGAGAAATAGGTCTCCGTATGTCTGTAGGAGCAAGAGGTATAGACATCTTGTCGCAATTCCTTATAGAATCCATCCTCATCAGTATCACGGGAGGTATCATAGGAGTACTTCTTGGATGCGGAGCCAGCGCAATCGTAAAAAACGTAGCTCATTGGCCCGTCTTTATCCAGCCTTGGAGTGTGCTGCTTTCTTTCGCAGTCTGCACTTTCACAGGTGTTTTCTTCGGCTGGTATCCTGCCAAAAAAGCAGCCGATCTTGACCCGATAGAGGCTTTGCGCTACGAATAAGATATTTAACGAAACGGGCTTGGGAAAGTCTGTTATAACAACTTTGTTCTTCATAACTTTGGTTTCCTGTCCGGCTGTACGGAACACTCTTTTCCAAGTTTCACACTATTCCGTTCCAAGCAGCCGGACTTTCTCCAAAAAACACGTATCTTTGTTCCTAAAGCTTATTACTCACACATGAAACCTATAAACGAAAGAAAACACCGTCCTCTGGAATTGCTTATCCACATCATCTGCTGGGGCATGTTCTACGTTTTCCCACTTTTTTTAGTACAACGGAATAACGGTTTTATAGACTGGCATGTCTTTATGATCCACTCGATGGTACCGACTTCCCTATTTCTGATTTTTTATATCAACTATCTGGTTCTGATTCCTCAAATCCTTTTTCGGGAACGCACAAAAGAATTTCTTATAATCAACTTTATCATCATTGTAGCGCTCACCTTTATCTTACGATACTGGAACAATCTGCATTTTCCTCCCCCCATGGATATGAGGCGTCCGGCTCCTCCACAATATACATTTTATATGCGTGATATGGCCAGTCTTATCTTTGCAGCCGGATTAAGTGTGGCCATCCGTATGAGTATGCGCTGGAGTGAATCCGAGGCAGCACGGCAAGAAGCAATAAAAAGCCGTACCGAAGCAGAACTGAAAAATCTGCGTAACCAGCTCAATCCTCATTTTCTACTCAACACATTAAACAATATCTATGCACTTATCTCCTTTGATACAGAAAAAGCACAGCAGGCTGTACAGGAATTAAGTAAATTGTTACGCTATGTACTCTACGACAATCAGCAGATGTATGTACCTCTACATAAGGAAGTAGACTTTATACGCAATTATATCGAACTGATGCGTATCCGGGTATCAACGCTTGTCAATATACAAACGGAGTTTCAGATAAAGCCCAACAGCTCTACCCCTATTGCGCCCTTAATTTTTATTTCACTCATAGAAAATGCATTCAAACACGGCATTTCTCCTACCGAGCCCAGCTTTATTCACATCACGCTATCGGAAGACAATGACCACATTTGCTGCATGATACGAAACAGCAACCATCCCAAGGCAGAAACTGATAAAAGCGGGTCTGGAATAGGACTTGAACAAGTCAGAAAACGGCTGGAACTAATTTATCCGAATGCTTATGAATGGATTCAGAAATTATCGGATGACAAAAAAGAATATTTATCGGTAATCACTATAAAACTAACACACTAATTTCTCCTTTTTATGACTACATTACGATGTGCAATAGTAGATGACGAACCTCTGGCTTTAGGACTTTTGGAAAGCTATGTAAAGAAAACCTCATTTCTGACTTTAGAAGGAAGTTATTCCAGTGCCATACAAGCCATGAAATATCTTCCCGAAAAACCTGTAGATTTACTCTTCCTCGATATACAGATGCCGGAACTGAACGGACTGGATTTTTCTCACATGGTTCCCCCGACTACCCGCATCGTATTCACTACGGCTTTCGAACAATATGCACTCGACGGATACAGAGTAAATGCATTAGACTATTTACTGAAACCCATCAGTTACACAGACTTTATGCAGGCTGTCAATAAAGCTGTACAATGGTTTGAAATGGCACAGCACAACAACACCCCGACACCCGCCTCAAAAGAGGAAATCAACTTCATTTATGTAAAGAGTGATTATAAACTGGTCCAGATAGAACTGAGCAAGATACTCTATATAGAAGGCTTGAAAGACTATATCAAAATCTATCTGGAAGGAGAAGCACGCCCTATATTGTCTTTAATCAGTATGCGGGCCATAGAAGAAAAACTTCCGTCCAGCCGGTTTATCCGTGTACACCGTTCTTTTATCGTACAAAAACAGAAAATCAGATTAATTGATAAAGGACGCATTATCTTCGGAAAAGAATATATTCCTATCTCAGACAGTTATAAGCAGGAGCTTCAAAATTATGTTAACGAACATACTATTTAAATATTTAATAACTAAAGAACACCGTTTGGAAATAAAATTGAAACTTTTTTTACTGTTTTTTTTGTACATTAAAATATATCATCTATATTTGTAAAGTATATTTATGAAAAATGGAAGTTGTGAAACTTCCTCTTTTAAAATAGTTTAGTTAAGTCTAGTTTAGTTTTTGTGTTGTGATACTCCTGTTAATAGCGATTAACGGGAGTATCTTTTTTTATTAACACTATTTTCATAAATATATCATTTTTATTCAAGACAACAACTTCAGTACTTAAAAGAGTGCTTACATACAACCGTCGCAAATATTCCCATACTAATCTTTATGAACCAACTCCATTTTATATTGTTATACCTACAAACTTTTAATTGATAAATGATGGAACAATTACATGCACACGAGGTCCTTCACATGATGGAAGGAAACAGCTACTCTGAAGCCAGCTTAAAAGAAGCTATTATCCGTAAGTTTGGAGCGGAACAGCGTTTTTATACTTGTTCTGCCAGCGACATGAACGCTGAAGAACTGATTGTCTTTCTGAAGCAGAAAGGTAAATTCATGCCTACAGAAACCGGATTTACGGTCGATATTACCAAGAAATGCGACCACAAATAACTTGTGTCTTCCATACATTCCAATAAAATCAGTTTTATTTCGTAACTTTGGCGCAGTATTATAAAAACAGAACTCATCATGGAAATAACCAGTGCCGAATTTAAAATTAGCAGTTCACGGGCTGACATGTGTCCACAGGGGAACTTACCGGAGTACGCATTCATAGGACGTTCGAATGTAGGAAAGTCAAGCCTCATCAATATGCTGACAAAGCGTCCTAAACTGGCAATGACCTCGTCTACCCCAGGAAAAACTTTGCTGATTAATCATTTCTTAATCAACAAAGAATGGTATCTGGTAGACCTGCCGGGATATGGATATGCCCAGCGTGGTAAAAAAATGATGGAGAAGATTCAGAAACTGATAGAATATTATGTGCTGGAGCGTGAACAGATGACTTGTCTGTTTGTATTGCTGGACAGCCGTCTGGAACCACAGAAAATAGACCTTGAGTTTATGGAATGGCTAGGAGAAAACGGAGTTCCGTTTGCTATTATCTTTACAAAAGCCGACAAGCAGAGTATAGCAAAAACGCGTTCCAACGTCAACCGCTATCTCAATAAGCTAAAAGAACAATGGGAAGAATTGCCTCCTCATTTCGTATCTTCGTCGGAAAACAAAACCGGACGCAAGGAGATATTAGATTATATCGACAGCATCAATCAGTCTATACACAACATCGAATCAATGTAACCGCATCTGGCAACAGACACTTAGGGGTATTCAGTAAATACCCCTACTATAGCATAAACTACTCCCAGGATACTGCTGTCAGTTATTGAATCGGCAGCTGCCAATCCCGGGGTATTAGTCAACAATCCTGCTATCTGTTCCACCAGACCAGGCGTATCAATATCAAACAAATATTTCAGCCCTGCTCCGGTCAGACAGACCGAAGCCACAATCAGACAATCTTCCTATATTTCTTTGACATATTCACACCTTCGGAACTTGTTTTCAAAATCTAGGCACCCGGACGTTTACCTTCCCTGCGTTCCTGTTCCACATGGTCAAGCATAGCCTTTATCTTGCCACAAAACGAATGAATCGAATCTATTTTCTCGGAAGTAACCCAAACACTGTCCCGCTGTATCAGGCTATTAATCTTTCCAACAGCATAATTATCGGCTATAGAATCAACCAACTCACGATACTCTTCCTTGGACATCCAACAGGATTTCCATTCGTCAGTTTCATGCGCCTGAGAGAAACTCCATGCGTTACCCATCATCGACAAAGCACAAAATCCTAAACAACAAGTCAAAAGCAAGTTCTTTTTCATATTATAAAGTTTTTTAGTTTTCATTCTGCTATAATATCACATTGTGCAGTTCCTCCGTAATATGACGGTGTTTTCTTTTGCCTATCCAAGTGCCACTCTCTTCCGTAGCATATAGTCCTAAGAGTCACTTTACTAAAATACAATATTTTTTTATAAATTGCAACTTTTTTCAAAAAATAACCTTCCTTCATTCCATATTTTTCCTATGCCCTATCATACAAAACAAAGTGCTGGGAAAAGAGAATTATCTACATCACATATTAAAGACTTTTTCCAAGAGCAAGCACATATAGAAAAATCCTCTTCTCACGATTAAAGATAATACGTGAGAAGAGGATTTCTTTATGGATAGTATCCGGATACAGAAACAATCTTTATCCGACGACGTCGAATATAAAGCCGACGACGCTGTTTTTATAGCCGACAACGCTGGCTGTAAAGCCGACGACGAGGATTATACCACACTGCCTGTATGACACCGGAATGATTTTAGAACAACATACAAACTTCGGCTTTGCTCACTTTAATCAAGTCGGCCGGTGTAATCTTTACCTGTAATCCGCGTACACCTGCACTGACATAGATAAAGGGAAAGTCCTGACAGGTTGCATGGATGTAAGTAGGAAAATGCTTCTTCATCCCGATAGGAGAACATCCGCCACGAATATAACCCGTAATCGGAAGCAGTTCTTTCATAGGAATCAAATCGCACTTCTTGTTGCCCGATACTTTGGCGGCCATCTTCAAATCGATTTCATGCTCTCCGGGAATCACACATACAAAATATCCCGATTTATCGCCATGCAAGACCAGTGTCTTGAATACCTGCTCTATATTCTCGCCCAAAGTAGCTGCCACGTGAATACAGCTCAAATCATTCTCGTCTACTTCATAGGGCACCAGCTCGTAAGCAATTTTATCTTTATCCAACAAACGGGCTGCATTTGTCTTTGCTATTTTTTCTTTTGCCATAATTACATTCCCAATTCTTCTTTAATAAATTCAGGTGTATATCCTTTGTCACAGCAGGCCACTTCTTCCGGTGTACCACACGACAAGAGCTGGCCGCCTCCTTTTCCTCCTTCAGGCCCCATATCAATGATATAATCGGCCATCTTGATGACATCCAGATTGTGTTCGATGACAATTACCGTATTGCCCTTATCCACCAGACGGTTCAGTACGGTCATCAACACACGAATGTCTTCGAAATGAAGTCCCGTAGTAGGTTCGTCGAGAATATACAAGGTCTTTCCCGTATCGCGTTTGGAAAGTTCCGTAGCCAGTTTTACACGCTGGCTTTCTCCTCCCGAAAGTGTGGTAGACGGCTGTCCCAACCGGACATATCCCAAACCAACCTCTTGCAGTACTTTAATCTTGTTCAATACCTGCGGTACATTTTCAAAGAACTCTACAGCCCGGTTGATGGTCATATCCAAAATATCGGCAATCGATTTTCCCTTGTAGCGTACTTCCAGTGTTTCTCTGTTATAACGCTTGCCGTGACACACCTCGCAAGGCACCAGCACATCCGGCAGGAAGTTCATTTCGATGGTCTTGTATCCATTTCCGCCACATGCCTCACAGCGTCCTCCCGATACATTGAAGGAGAAACGTCCCGGTTTGTATCCTCTGATCTTGGCTTCCGGCAGACCTACAAACAGATTGCGGATGTCGGAGAATACCCCCGTATAAGTAGCCGGATTGGAACGCGGAGTACGTCCTAAAGGAGACTGGTCTACATTGACAACCTTGTCTATATACTCCAAGCCTTCTATACTTCCATACGGCAACGGATCCTGTAAAGAGCGGTAGAAATGCTGGGAAAGAATAGGCTGCAAGGTATCGTTTATTAAAGTAGATTTTCCACTACCCGATACACCGGTCACACAAATCAGTTTGCCAAGCGGAAACTCTACATCTACATTCTTCAGATTGTTACCGCAGGCTCCACGCAGCCAGATTGATTTTCCGTTTCCTTCTCTGCGATGTTCCGGCACCTCTATCTGCATTTTTCCGTTGAGGTATTGCGAAGTCAGTGTATCGGTACGCAACATTTCCTCGGGTGTACCTGCAAAGACGACCTCTCCTCCCAGTCTGCCGGCTTTCGGTCCCATGTCTACGATATAATCTGAAGCCAGCATCATATCTTTATCATGCTCTACTACAACGACAGAGTTACCCAAGTCTCTCAATTCTTTCAGCGAGTTTATCAGACGCAAGTTATCGCGCTGATGCAGACCGATACTGGGCTCGTCGAGGATATAAAGCACATTGACCAGCTGAGAACCAATTTGTGTAGCCAGACGGATACGCTGGCTTTCTCCTCCCGACAGGCTGACCGACGAACGGTTGAGGGACAGATAATCCAGTCCTACATCGAGCAGGAACTTCAGACGCGTACGGATTTCCTTCAAGATTTCAGCTGCAATAATCTGCTGCTTACTCTCCAGATGAGCATCTACCTGCATCAGCCATTCGTACAGTTCGCTGATGTCCATCGTTGCGAGCTGATAAATGTTTTTATCGTGAATACGGAAATAGAGCGCTTCCTTGTTCAGGCGTGCACCCTTACATTCCGGACAAACGTCTGTCTTTGCAAACTGGTCGGCCCACTTCTGTGCGGTAGCCGATGCATCTTTGTCCTGCATCAGCTGAATGTATTTCACAATTCCATCGTATGTCACAAAATAATCGGACGATGTATGGATGAGGCTGCTTTTTATTTTCAGACGCTCATCGGAGCCGTACAAGATATCATTGATGGCATCTTCGGGCAATTCGGCTACCGGAGTTTTCAGGGTTGCATCGTACTTCTCCAGCAAAGCCTCCAGCTGCCAGAATATCATGGCATTCTTATATTTCCCTAAAGGTGCCACTGCCCCTTCGTATACAGACAATGAGCGGTCGGGAATGACTTTGTCGACATCAATCAGATTGACATACCCCAGTCCCTTGCATCGCGGACAAGCTCCTTGAGGTGAATTGAAAGAAAAGTTGTGAGGTGCCGGTTCTTTGTAAGAAAGTCCTGTAACCGGACACATCAGGCGTTTGCTGTAATGGCGTACACTTTCTGTCTGCGCATCCAGAATCATCAAGAGCCCGTCGCCTTGCTGCATGGCTGTTGCCACACTCTGACGGAGGCGTTTGTCTTCTTTGTCTGTAACAATGGTTTTATCGATTACAACCTCGATGTTGTGATTCTTATAACGGTCCAGCTTCATTCCGTGTACTATCTCACGGACCTCTCCGTCTACCCGCACATACAGATAACCTTTCTTGCGAATCTGCTCGAAAAGTTCCTTGTAATGTCCCTTACGGGTTCTCACCAGAGGAGCCAGTACAAAAATGCGCTTTCCTTTGTAATCGCGGTAAATCAGTTCGATAATCTGCTCTTCCGTATATTTCACCATCTTCTCACCGGAAAGATAAGAATAGGCCGTTCCGGCACGTGCAAACAGCAGTCGCAGGTAATCGTATATTTCGGTAGTAGTACCTACCGTAGAACGTGGATTCTTGTTTGTTGTCTTTTGCTCTATCGAAATAACCGGGCTCAGTCCGGTAATCTTGTCTACATCCGGACGCTCCATTCCGCCCAGAAAATTTCGGGCATACGCAGAAAAAGTTTCGATGTACCGCCGCTGTCCTTCCGCAAAAATCGTATCAAAAGCCAACGACGATTTTCCGCTGCCACTCAAGCCTGTAATCACTGTCAGGCTGTCACGCGGTATCTCTACATCTATGTCCTTTAAATTGTGTACGCGCGCTCCATACACGCTTATCGTTTCTTTTCCTTCTGTCATATCCTTAAAATAGATGATATCCTTGCAAAGATAAGTCTTTTTTTTGTACTTTTGTCTTTCAACAAATACTAAGTCCAAAATGAAATTTATTCATACAATTTGTTTTTCTCTGGCTTTATCTTTAGGCAGTCTTAATCTGCCTGTGCAGGCTCAAAGCAGCAACGGGTACTTTTTGCACACTGTGACGAAAGGACAAAGTTTATATTCCATTGCCAGCATGTACAATGTATCTACCCAAGACATCATACAGCTGAACCCTGGCAGTGACGCCCGCATACGTGCCGGAGAAGTGCTGAAAATACCTCAAACTCAGTCATCCAACAAGAGCAATAAAACATTTCATACCATACAGGCTGGTGAAACATTGTATCAACTGACTGTGAAGTATAATGTAACTGCTCAGGCTATCTGTGCAGCCAATCCCGGACTGAGTGCCAGCAATTTCCGTATCGGACAAGTAATATCTATTCCCATGCAGGAAGAAAGCCAGCCTGCTGTAGCGGCAACGCACACACCGGCACCGGAAGTACGGAAAAACGACTGGAGAGACATGCACAAAGTGCAGCGTAAAGAAACAATCTACAGCATCAGCCGCATGTATGGAATCACAGAGGAAGAGCTGATAGAGGCAAATCCGGAGCTGAGAAACGGAAAGCTGAAAAAGGGACGTTTTCTGTTTATTCCTTATCCGAAACAGACTGCTACAGGGAATACTGTATCTCAGCCGTCTAATGCTCCAACCAATGAAGAGCTTTTCAATGAAAGTAAGGCAGGCCGTAAGTCTATCAAGACCATCAAAGCGGCTGTTATGCTTCCACTGAAGTTGAGCTCTTCCACCTCACAGGCAGAACAGTCACGAATTACAGAGTTTTACGAAGGATTCCTGATTGCTGTAGACAGTTTGAAGAAGCAGGGAGTATCTATGGATATCTATACATTCGATACAAATGGAACCACTTCCACCATCAACTCCATCTTGTCACAGAAAACAATGGAGGATATGGATATTATCTTCGGAGTTGCCAGTGGAGAAACAATCAAGCCATTGGCTCAGTTTGCAGAAAAGCATCAGATCCGTCTGGTGATTCCATTTACTCCTAAAGTGGATCAAGTTTTCAATAACCCGATGATTTATCAGGTGAATACACCTCAGTCTTATCTTTATTCTGAAGTATACGAACACTTCCTCCGTAAGTTCAAGAACAATAACGTGATTTTCCTTGACGACGGAAGCGGAGATCGGGAAAAAGCGGAATTCATCAAAGGACTGAAAGCGGAGCTAAAAGACAACAAAGTCAAGTTTACTCAACTGCAGTTGGGCAACGAAATAGATCCTAATAAAGTAATTGCCGCAATGGATACTACGGCACAAACAATCTTTATCCCTACTTCGGGTAAGAATACAGCATTGACCAGACTGTTGCCTCACCTCAGCATGGTACGTCGTGAGCATCCGCATTTCGATATGCACTTGTTTGGCTATCCGGAATGGCAAACTTACACCCAGGATCACTTGGCAAGTTTCTATGAACTGGATACTTACTTCTATTCTTCGTTCTATACAAACAATCTGTTCCCGGCAGCAATCAACTTTACACAGACATACCGCCACTGGTACAGTAAAGATATGTCGAATACCTTCCCCAAATATGGTATGCTGGGATTCGACATCGGCTACTTCTTCATGAAGGGACTGGCTCAGGAAGGAAATGAACTGGAAAGCAATCTGAACAGAATAGAGGTAGTCCCCATACAGACCGGATTCAAATTTGAACGAGTAAACAATTGGGGCGGCTTCATCAACCGTAAAGTATTCTTTGTTCACTTCACAAAAGACTATGAACTGATTAAACTCGACTTTGAATAACATGAGAAAACAATTTATTATTGCCTTGATAGGCCTGGCAGGCAGTTTAACCAGTTTGCCACTGCATGCACAGCTTCAAGACGAACGAAGCAATTTCTCTATTGGTGTCAATGGAGGAGTGAACCTCAGCTCTGTCAGCTTCGACCCAAGTATTCCCCAAAAGTCAATGATTACTCCTTCTTTTGGAGTAACCGCACGATACATCTCTGAGAAATACTTCAAGATGATTTGCGGATTGCAGGCCGAACTGAACTTCTCACAAAGAGGATGGACAGAGAAGATTGAAGATGAAAGCGGAGATACTTATATGCGCAAGATGAACTATGTGGAAATTCCCTTGCTGGCTCATCTGGCTTTTGGAAAGGATAAAGGAAATGGAGCACGTTTCATCTTGAACTTAGGACCACAGATTGGCTTCCTCCTCAGCGAAAAGGAAACTTACAGTACATCCTGGCATCCTGAAATGCGTCCTGACGGATGGGGAAACGAATACGGGAAAAAAGCAGAAGTAAAATTCGATTATGGAATTGTAGGTGGTGCAGGTGCAGAAATACGCACCGGAATTGGTAATTTTCTTATAGAAGCCCGCTATTACTTTGGACTTAGTGACTTTTATCACAGTACTAAAAAAGATCCGTTCAGTCGCTCCGCACACTCTTATATCGGAGGAAGAGTAACGTATCTTTTCGACTTAAAGAAATAAATAACAAGACTATTATCATTATGAAACTTATATCCTGGAATGTAAACGGACTGCGTGCATGTTGCGACAAAGGGTTCCGTGAAATATTCAACGAACTGAATGCCGACTTCTTCTGTCTGCAGGAAACAAAAATGCAAGAGGGACAACTCGACTTAGCTTTCGAGGGTTATAATTCTTATTGGAACTATGCCGAAAAGAAAGGATATTCGGGAACAGCTATTTTTACTCGTCATCAACCGCTGTCCGTCAGTTATGGCTTAGGAATTGATGAACACGACCATGAAGGACGTGTCATCACTCTTGAAATGCCTGAATTCTATCTGGTGACTGTATATACGCCCAACTCTCAGGATGGCTTAAAGAGACTGGACTATAGAATGACATGGGAAGACGATTTCCGTCAGTATCTGAAAAGTCTTGATGAGAAGAAACCTGTATTGGTTTGCGGCGACTTGAATGTGGCTCATAAAGAGATTGATTTGAAAAATCCCAAGACCAACCGTATGAATGCCGGATTTACCGATCAGGAACGGGAGAAGTTCCAAACCTTATTGGACAGTGGATTTATTGATACATTCCGCCATTTCTATCCTACACAGGAGAGTATCTATTCCTGGTGGTCGTACCGTTTTAAGGCGCGCGAAAAGAATGCAGGGTGGCGTATTGATTACTTCCTTGCCTCAGCACGATTGGCAGACAAACTGGAAGGAGCCAAGATTCATACAGAGATTTACGGTTCCGACCATTGTCCGGTAGAAGTAACCGTCAATTTTTAATCAATGAAGAATAGTGGATTTACCCTAAAGAAACGCCTGAAAAGCTTCCGTTATGCTTTTAAAGGCGTTTTTCTTCTTTTACGCTATGAGCATAATGCATGGATACATGCAAGCGTAGCTTTATGTGTAATTGTAGCCGGAAGCCTCATCGGGTTGTCTTCTACAGAATGGCTGTTTATAGTCGTAGCCATTGGTACAGTACTGGCCGCCGAAGCCATCAATTCTTCCATAGAGGCGTTATCGGACTTGGTTTCTCCGGAATACAACGAAGCCATCAAACGCACAAAAGATCTGGCAGCAGGAGCTGTTTTAATCTTATCCATCGCTGCTGCTATCACAGGACTGATTATATTTTTACCGAAACTCACCCTCTTATGAAAAAAACAGCCCTCCTGCTTCTTCTGATACTGTCTACAGAAATATTACAAGCTCAAACGATAGAAGTAAGCTCACAGAGAAAAGCTATACGGACTTCGGGCGATATAGGAGCCGCACTCCTGCCTGTAGCCGGGCTGACTGCTGTGCTGATAGAAAAAGACTGGCAAGGTCTTAAACAAGGTGCATTGGCAGGAATCACCACGATAGGAATCACGTACGCACTGAAATATGCCGTTCATAAAGAGCGTCCGGATCATAGCGACAACCATTCTTTCCCTTCAATGCATACTTCCACTTCTTTTGCAGCAGCCACTTTTATTCAGCGCAGATACGGGTGGAAATGGGGACTTCCTTCCTATATTGTATCGACTTATGTAGGATGGAGCCGTGTATATGGGAAAAAGCACGACTGGTGGGACGTGGCTGCAGGAGCTGTTATCGGCGCCGGAAGTTCATACCTCTTTACACGCCCTTTTGCACAAAAGCATAACCTCGTAATATCGCCCACAGCAGGAAACGGCTGCTATGGCTTTTATACTTCACTCACATTCTGACAGAATCCTTTGTCTATCCTCAACCTGCAATCAATAAAAAGGGATATGTCCACATCATGCAGACATATCCCTTTTTTGATATTCCTTGAGTATCTTTATTAATATGCACGAGCAAACAATACACGGCGAGCAGATGGTTTACCTGTAACCATATCCACACCCGGAGTAAGGCTTTCTTCGTCTGCATCGAAAGGCAGACAGCGGATAGTAGCCTTTGTTTCTTCCTTGATACGTTCTTCGGTTTCGGTAGTTCCATCCCAGTGAGCCAAGATAAAGCCACCTTTCTCAATCTGTTCTTTAAATTCATCGTAAGTATCCACTTTCACGATGTGTTCGTTACGATACTTCAGAGCCTTCTGATAAATGTTAGCCTGAATTTCTTCCAACAGATTCTTCACATATTCTTCAATTCCGTCGCAAGTACGTGTTTCTTTCTCCAGTGTATCACGACGCATTACTTCCATTGTATTGTTTTCCAGGTCACGACCACCCATAACAAGACGTACAGGTACACCCTTCAACTCATAGTCGGCAAATTTAAATCCCGGACGTTTGTTGTCTGCATTGTCGTACTTCACAGAAATACCCATTGCACGCAAGTTGTTGACAATACCTTCTACCTTCGCATCAATCTGCTTCAACTGTTCATCGTTCTTGTAAATAGGAACAATTACTACCTGTATCGGAGCCAGGTGCGGAGGAAGTACCAAACCATTGTCATCAGAGTGAGTCATAATCAGAGCTCCCATCAAACGGGTAGATACACCCCATGAAGTAGCCCATACATAATCCAGTTTATTATTTTTGTCAACAAACTGTACATTGAAAGCCTTTGCAAAGTTCTGTCCCAAGAAATGAGAAGTACCACACTGCAATGCTTTACCGTCCTGCATCAAACCTTCGATGGTATATGTATCCAATGCACCGGCAAAACGTTCGTTAGCCGATTTCACACCTTTCACAACAGGAACAGCCATGTATTTTTCTGCAAAATCGCCATACACATGCAACATCTTCTGCGCTTCAGCTTCAGCTTCTTCGCGAGTAGCATGTGCTGTATGTCCTTCCTGCCACAAGAATTCGGCTGTACGCAAGAACAGACGGGTACGCATTTCCCAACGCATTACGTTAGCCCACTGGTTACACAGGATAGGCAGATCACGATATGAGTTAATCCAGTTCTTATATGTACTCCAGATAATGGTTTCAGAAGTAGGACGAATAATCAACTCTTCTTCCAACTTTGCCGCAGGGTCTACAATCACACCCGAACCATCTTCTGCATTTTTCAAACGATAATGAGTTACTACGGCACACTCTTTAGCAAAGCCTTCTACATGTTCAGCTTCACGACTCAAATATGATTTCGGAATCAACAGAGGGAAATAAGCATTGACATGGCCAGTTGCCTTAAACATATCATCCAATATACGCTGCATTTTTTCCCAAATAGCATATCCGTAAGGCTTGATAACCATACAGCCACGTACCGGTGACTGTTCTGCCAAATCAGCCTTTACCACCAAATCATTATACCATTGTGAATAGTTTTCACTTCTTTTGGTAAGATCTTTCAATTCTTTTGCCATAGTTATAATGTTATATTTATCTTAAGCTTATTTTTTGAGGATACAAAAGTAGTAAAAAAGACTTGGATAGAGAGCAACTTCCTTAAAAAAGTACTATCCGGTCCATCCTTTTTTACTTCTGATAATCATAATACCACCAATAGGTGTCGCCAAATTCCCGGCGCATCCTATTCTCTTCCTCTACAGGAGAAGCAAAATCCTTCTGCCGGGTCTTATAAGCATCGAATCTCTGAACTATTGTACTGTCTGTAGCCAAACAAGTATATTCCGGATGAGTACTCTGATACATCACCAAAGCTTCCTGATAATAACGGGGAATGCGTGTATTCTCCTCATAAAATTCACACATGGCACCAGCAAAGTCCTTCAGTTTCTTATCCAACAGCAAGGCCGACAAATAGTAATCCAAAGATGTATATTTCCCTATCTCCCTATCACATATATGCTGCAAAAAGAGAAGTTTGCTTTCGTTCTCGTATGGCCGTGCTCCCAGATAATGATAAATGGAATCATTGGTATAACGCAAGTCATGCAACGAATCACCGGAAAAGAACAATCCCTCCGATTTATAATACTGGGGATATGCAAAAAGCCGGTCACCCATCTGTCCGACATGAGCCAATGCATAAGCTCTGAGGGCCGTCAGCGTACGTGTTGCTTCCAACGAACGCTCTCCTACCTTCAACGCATCTTCATACTTTTTGGCACGCAAACAGCGCTCTACTGCCAATTCATGATGAAAATTACGGTCGGAATTTCCAATTCCAACAGTCATAAGAGCCCATACCAGCAAAATGATCAGATTACTATTCATCAGAGTCATAAAGGAATATTCTTTATTCAGTTGTACTCTGAAAATACGGCGCAGGGAATAGGCAGTACCAATAAATACCAAAAGTATCAGTGGTAACAACCACAGCCAATAGCCTCGATAAGAATCCATGTATATGTCTCTGCTTATATCTGTCAAGGCGCCCAATATAAGAAAAGAAGGGAAATAAGCTACAGAACGCACTATACCTTTCAAACCCAACAAACTGTTCACTCCCCACCGCAACAGAATCAAGATGAATGTAATCACCACCGCACTTGCCATAGGAGCAAAGTGGGTTTTTCCATGAGCCAGGGAAAAATGAACAGCCTCCAGAATATCGCGCTGGAAGACATACAAATAAACAAAGCTAAAGACAGAAAAAAGAAGACCGCACACTACGGTTTGTATGCGGGCGGCCTTCTCGTACGGTAGAATATATTTACTCATATAAATCACACTTTCACTCGTTTAAGGACGACAGCCGAACGTGCCGGAACGTATAGTTTAAGCCATTCTTTTCTCTCTTTGGCATACAACGGATCGGCACAAGTAAAGTGAGGTACTGTATCGTCGGCGAAACCAAAGCCACCGAATCGTTTGTCGTCTGTATTCAATACTACCCGGTATTCACCACGCGGTACAAGGAATCCATAGTCGGTAAACGAACGAGTAGGATTGAAATTAAACACAAAAATCAAATCTTTACGGCGGAAAGCCAAAATCTGGTCATCGTCATTGTGCCATATTTCTACGACATCCGTCTTCTGGATATTTCTCACACTCTCCAACAGATGTACCATAGCCTCATCGAAATCGCCCAGATAATGATAGCACAACTCTTTATTGTCTACCAGATTCCACTGGCGGCGCGCATATTTATGAGACCATCCGTTTCCTTCACGCGGGAAATCAATCCATTCCGGATGACCGAATTCATTTCCCATAAAGTTAAGATATCCACCGTTGATCGTAGAAGCCGTAAGCAGACGAATCATCTTATGCAAGGCAATACCACGCTGTACCACTCCATTTTCATCACCTTTCTTGAAATGCCAGTACATATCCGCATCAACCAGACGGAAGATAATAGTCTTATCGCCCACCAAAGCCTGGTCGTGGCTCTCGCAATAAGAAATAGTCTTTTCATCACTCCGTCGGTTTGTTACCTCCCAGAACAGACTTGAAGGCTTCCAGTCTTCATCACGACGCTCTTTTATAATCTTAATCCAGTAATCAGGAATATTCATGGCCATACGATAATCGAAACCATATCCGCCATCGGCAAAAGGAGCAGCCAGTCCAGGCATTCCCGATACTTCTTCGGCAATTGTGATGGCACGAGGATTTACCTGATGAATCAACTTGTTGGCCAAAGTAAGATAACAAATCGCATTGTCGTCCTGCGAACCATTGAAATAATCACCATAATTGCAGAATGCTTCACCCAGTCCGTGACTGTAATACAACATGGAAGTAACTCCATCGAAACGGAATCCGTCGAAATGGAATTCCTCCAGCCAATACTTGCAGTTGGACAACAAGAAATGAATCACCTCATTCTTTCCATAATCAAAGCAAAGTGAATCCCATGCCGGATGTTCTCTGCGGTCGCCCTGATAGAAATACTGACAAGGATCTCCGGCAAAGTTACCCAAACCTTCCAGTTCGTTCTTCACAGCGTGCGAATGTACAATATCCATAATCACAGCAATACCCATCTGGTGTGCTGTATCAATCAGCAATTTCAGTTCTTCCGGTGTACCAAAACGAGAAGAAGGAGCAAAGAAACTGGATACATGATAACCAAAGCTACCATAATAAGGATGCTCCTGTATAGCCATTATCTGAATACAGTTGTATCCGTCTTTTGCTATTCGGGGAAGAATATTTTCTCTGAACTCATTATAAGAACCCACCTTCTCTGCATCTTGTGCCATACCGATATGGCATTCGTATATCATCAGAGGAGAAACATTAGGCACAAAAACCTTTTTCTTAAACTTATAAGGCTTCTCGGGTTCCCATACCTGAGCTGTAAAGATTTTGGTTTGTTCGTCCTGCACCACTCTATTGGCCCATGCCGGAATACGTTCGCCGCAACCACCTTCCCAATACACTTTCAGCTTATAAAAATCGCCATGCTTAATCATGTCGGCCGGCAAGTTTACCTCCCAGTTATTGCTTTTCCGAACTCTTTTCAGTTTAAACTTCGGCTGTTCTTTCCAGTCATTAAAGTCACCAATTAAATAAATGGCCGTTGCATTCGGAGCCCATTCACGGAAGGTCCATCCCTTGTCTGTACGATGCAATCCGAAATACATATATCCGGAAGCAAAATCGGACAGCGTTTTCTTGCCTACAAGTTCTTTTTCCTTGTCGAGAGCATGTTGATGTCTACCTGTAATAGCCTCTTTATAAGGTTCCAACCACGGGTCATTCTTGATGATGTTTAATACTTTATCCATAGCAGTAGTTTATTTTAGTTTACACGAACTTTTATTACAATCTTTTTTACTCCTTTTTCCGTTATGGCCGGTGCATGTGCATCTTCGGGGAAAAAGACAGCAAACATACCCGGTTTCAGCAGAAAATAATCAGCGGCCGGAGTATCATAAAAAGTAATGTCACGGTCTGCCTCATATACAGCTTCATCCAGTTCTGCCCGGGGAGCATATCCGATGGTCTCCACATCCGACAAAGGAAGCTGTATATCTATGAAACAGTTGTGAGTTTCCAATTTGGCATCTTCTTTCCGCTTGGGAGTAGTCTGATCGACATTTACATACAAATCATTTTCTTTCAAGACAATACGTCCAGGCTCAAGATTCTGCAACTGAGCAGATTTCAGGAACTCTATAGCCTGAGCAAAAAGCGGATGAAGGGAAAGATATTTCTCTATATTTTCTATTCTATCTATAATCATAGTACACGGTTAAAAGTTTTTACTCTAAATCATCGATTGTCTCGTTGGTGAAATCAGCAAAACGCTTCAACTGACAGAATACATTTGCTATTTCATCCATAAAATCCGGATTGTCGTAAAACGAATCCGGAATACGATAAGACACTGTATAATCCTTACACTTCAGATACGCGGCATAAGGAAAATCCTTCGGAAACCCTTTCGGTACCGTTTTCAGATGTTCCTCCCCTACTACAGGAAAGTACTTCCTGAACTCCGGATCTTCTACAATGGAGCGATATTCATCAATATTGTCGAATACCGACTGACGGACTGCCTTCAGCATTGCAGGAGGCATGCACCAACTTCCCCCTGCCAGCATACAATTACCCGGCTCCAGATGAATATAATACCCACAATGATTGGATTTCTTTCCACGGGCATTGATATATCCGCCTATATGTGTCTTATAAGGAGATTTGTCGGCCGAAAAACGGACGTCTCTATAAATCCGATAAGTACAGTCGCGCGGCTGTACGTGAGCCACAGAATCGTCGAATAAGGAAATGCGTGCAATAACAAGGGCAAGCAGGTCTTCAAAGTCTTTTTGAACAGACAGATAAGTATCCTTATGTGCTTGAAACCACTCACGGTTATTGTTGACTGCCAGTTGTTTCAGAAAGTCCAAGATTCCCTGTATATGCATCATTTTTCTACTATATATTAAGTAACACAAACATACAAATATATTTTGATAAAGCGAAATAAAAGGAAGCATTTTATCGGAATACCCTTCTTTATGAAAGAGTTCTGCATATTCTGTGATACAATTATATGCCATGTTTATGATTTGTATCCTTCTTTATCCGACGTCGCCGGCTGCACAGCCGACGGCGTCAAATACAAAGCCGGCGACACTGATTATGCAATCAACGTCGCCGGCCCAATCATACAGCATAAAACATGCTATTCTTTATCTTGTCTCGTTACCGTTTATTTCTGTTCGCTCAACAAACGTCCGGAGCGATATACACATTTCCGTATCAACTTGCCAGTAGCATCTTTTTCAAGGAAATCACCGTCTTTCAGACCATTCTTAAAGTTTCCTTCAAAACGTGTACCGTTCTTGGTGACAAGTACTCCCGCTCCATTCTCTTTTCCTTTAGAGAAATTGCCGGTGTATACTGAACCATCTTGAGTACGCAACACTCCTTTTCCTTCTGCCAGATCGTTTTTCCACTCACCTTCGTACTCATCGCCATTTCCCCATTTATAATGTCCTTTTCCCGAACGCTGGTTCTTTTTCCAGGAGCCTTCGTATATAGCTCCATTCGACCAGGTAAATGTACCGATGCCTTCTCTCCAGCCATTGCGGAACTGACCTACATACTTATCGCCATTAGGATAGGTATATACACCCTGTCCGGTGCGCTCTCCCTCCACATAATCGCCTTCGTAGCGTTCGCCGTTCTGGAAATAATAAACACCTTTTCCATCTTGCACATCATCGCTCCAGTCGCCTACATATTTATCACCATTCGTATAATAGAACGTACCTTTTCCTTCACGATACCCGTTTTTCCATTCTCCATCGTAACTCGAGCCGTCTTCCCAGGTCATTACTCCCTTTCCGTCTTTCAGGTCTTCCTTCCACTCTCCTTCGTACTTCGCTCCTCCCTTCCAGGTATATACACCCTGTCCGTTTCGCTTGTCCCGATGCCATACTCCCACATATACATCGCCATTATAATAAGACATGGTTCCCTCTCCTTCCTGAGTATCGGCATACCACATTCCTTCATAGCGATTATTGTTCATGAAGTAGAAAGTTCCTCTTCCGTGACGCTGGTCCTGAAACCATTGTCCTACGTATTTTTTTCCATCGGCAGAGATCCAGGTTCCTTCTCCTTCCCGTTTCCCCTTTACGTATTCGCCTTCGTAAATATCTCCGTTCTTATAAACGGTACGGCCTTTTCCATTGGGACGGCGGCCTTTCAGCTCACCGGTATATTCCGAACCATCCTTAAACTGATAATAACCTAATGACAATTGGGCAAACGACGACACATTTCCCCACATCATGAAAGCGAACAACAAATAAATATATTTACGCATGCTTGATATTCTTCTGTTTTTAAAATGAAATGATAGCCAAAAATAAGATTTTAAAAAGATACCATTCCCATATCATTACACTTTTTTACCTGCAACCACCTCTATTAAGTTTTCTTTGCACAAATACTTTTCGGCAAGCTGTCTGATTTCATCGGCGGTCACTTCTCTGATAGCCTTCACCGAACGGTCGAAGAACTGATTGTCTAAGCCCGAAGTTTCAATGAAAATCCATGCATCCGACAAGGAGAAGGCACTTTCATAAGAACGGCACATATCGCCCAACATGTAGTTGCGTACCATATCCAGTTCTTTCTCGTCTACCCGCTCAGTACGCAGGATATCTATTTCCTTATACACTTCGGCAATGAGAGGTTCTACATATTCATTGGCAGCTTCAGTGCTAATAACCAGCACACCTGTATCAGGATAACAGACTACTCCGGCACTGATGCCATAGGTATATCCTTTTTCTTCCCGGATGTTGGACATCAAACGGCTGCCGAAATATCCACCGAACAAAGTAATGAGTACGCGCAACTTCAAATAATCCGGATGCATACGATTCAAAGAGAATCCACCCATCTTGACAGAACCTTGCAGCGCCTCTTCCTTCTCAATGAAAACACGCTTACGGTCGTCGGGGGCCGCAGCAAACTCTCCGTGATGCACTCGTTGGGAAACATCTCCCCATGCAGCATCGCCAAATTGCTGTTCGATGCAACGAACGACCTCTGGAGTTACCTTTCCGGAAACATAAGCCGAACAGTTGGCCGAATGATAGCAGGTCTGATAAAAACGTTTCAGTATCTCAGGAGTTATGCGGTCGTAATCTTCCAACTCGGCATAGCGTCCCAACGGATGCGAGTTGCCGAACAAAGACCGATTCAACTGCTTGCGTGCCAGAACCTCTACCCGCTCCGAGTTGACCAGATACTGCTGCTTGTTGATTTCCGTTACCACTTGAAGTTCTTTCTCCGGAAAAACCGGTTCCTTCACCATAGAAGCCAATATTTCAAGAGTCTGCGGAAAATATTTTACCAGTGAATAGAGGGTGACGAAACCATAATTGACAGAAGATGACAAATCGAGCCACGCGCCATAATAATCGAGTTTCTCCGCTATTTCGGCAGAACTCATACTCGATGTACCTTCGCGCAGCATACGGTTTGTAAACATCGCCTGCAAGGGTTGTTCCTGGTTCCATTGTCCTCCTTGAATCAGCAGGTCGAAGCGTACAACATCCTCACTACCCGCCTGAATAATATTCAGGGGCATACCGTTTCGCATGACATGAAGCTGGGGCTTCTCAATAGAAAAATGGTCTATCTGACAAATCTTCGGGGCTACAGTTCTATCCAGCTTCATCCTATAATTTCTTTATGTGCTTGTAAGAACTGTTCTGCACGAACCAAATCCTGAGGAGTATCGATTCCTATTGTCTCTACCGTAGTGATTCCTACCTTTATCGTATATCCGTTTTCCAGCCATCTGAGCTGTTCAAGCGACTCAGCCAGTTCCAGAGAACTCTGAGGCAAAGCGGTAATTTCTTTCAACACAGCTGCACGGTAAGCATAAAGTCCGATATGCTTGTAATAGGTATGTCCGCTCAACCATTCTATCTTTTCCTTATTCCGCTGATAAGGGATGATGGAACGGCTGAAATACAATGCATTCATATTACGGTTGACTACCACTTTTGGGGAATTGACGTTTTCGAGTGCATCGAATCCGTCTTCCGGAGTAAACGGTTTGACCAAAGTAGCAATCTGGGTTGCATCATCTTCAAAACAAGCTTTAATCGCTTCCAGCTGCGAACGCTGTATAAAAGGTTCGTCGCCTTGTATATTGACAATGACATCGTATCCGCTCCCCACCTTACAGAAGGCCTCATAACAACGGTCGGTTCCGCTCTTATGGTCTACTGATGTCATTACTACTTTTCCACCAAAAGCCTTTACGGCTTCTTCTATCCGAACATCGTCGGTTGCTACATAAGCCTCATCAAGTACACCGACTACTTGTTCGTACACTCTCTGAATAACAGTTTTTCCTCCCAATATGGCCAATGGTTTAGCAGGGAACCGGGTGGAAGCATATCTTGCAGGAATAATTCCAATAAATTTCATTTCTTTATACTCATTATTAATAACACGCAAATTTAAGAAAAAAATATAATTTTGCAGACCAAAACATTACAAATATGAATCAGCGTCACCGTTGCCTCATCTGTTTAGGTTCAAACCACAACGGAGTGGCACACTTGAAAAGTGCAGAGCAGGAACTCGAAAAAATCTCATCCGGTATCCATTGGGGAAATGCGGTAGAGACGGCTGCAGAAGATACCGCATCTTCCGGTTCTTACCTGAATCGTGCAGCCTTGATGAATACTACTCTGAGCAAGGAAAAACTTATAGAAGAATTCAAGAAGATAGAAAGCCGGCACGGAAGAACGGCTACCGGCAAACAGCAAGGAATTGTACCGCTGGACATCGACCTGCTGACGTACGATGATGAAATTGTAAAGCCTGCTGACTTGAAAAAGAGCTACGTACAGCAGGCTTTACAATCGGTTGTGCAATAAACTTATCTGCCGGAACGACGAAGAAACAGACGATGATCGATACAATCCGGCAGTTCTTCTTCATAATGTGTTACCATCACCAAAGTCTTTGACGGACGCTGACAGAAAGTTTCTATGATATCCTTTACCAGACGGCGGTTGTATAAATCCAGTCCATGAAGAGGTTCGTCGAGAACCAGCAGTTCCGGATCTTTTACAAAAGCACGCACCAGCAGAATCATCCGCTGTTCTCCGCTGGAGAGTTGAAGGAAGCTGCGGTCTTTCAATTCTTTCACTCCAAAGATATCCATCCACCACTCGCAAATCTGCAGGTCTTCATCCTTTACCTTCTTGTATAGTCCGATAGAGTCGTGAAGACCACTCGCTACAATTTCAATGGCAGGCAAATTCTTCAGATAAGAACGGTGCATCTCCGGACTGACGTAACCGATATGTTTCTTGATATCCCATATACTCTCTCCGCTTCCCCGCTTGTATCCGAAAAGGGTGATGTCGCAGGCATAGCTTTGCGGATTATCGGCACAGATCAGACTGAGCAATGTGGATTTTCCGGCTCCGTTTTCTCCACTCAAAGCCCATTTTTCTCCACGGTTCACACTCCAGTCGAGTCCGGAAAGAATGGTACGTTCACCGTATCGGATGCAAACCTGATTGAGCTGTATTACACTGGATGATAAATAAGTATCTGCTCTATCTGGAAGAGTCAGAATGCGCTGCCGCTTTTCTTCGCTCAGCACACGGCCGGGAACAGGCTGCCGGGAAGCCTCATATTCCTGCAAGGTCATTTTCGGACTGCAGATACGACTGTTTACCGATACGACATGAGTAATAAAATCAGGAATATCGTCACTTTTGGAGAGCACCAGTATAACCTGCAGTTTGGTCTGTTCTACCAGTTTCTTCAACAAGTCATGCAACAAAGAACGCGTCTTCGCATCCAGTCCGATGAAAGGATTGTCCATCACCAGTATACGAGGATTACCCAACAGAGTCTTTGTCAGCTGAAACTTACGCAATTCTCCACTCGACAACAGAATAATGTGTTTATCGAGCATCCCTTCTACTCCAAACAAATCGTAAAGCACTTTCTTCAGGCTTTCATCCTTACTTTCAGGGAGCAAATCGCGTACCAGCGGAGTATCGTCAATATCATGCGAATTCCAACGCTGCTGATAATAATAGGTGCTATCAGCTTCTCCGTAAGAGTCGCGGAAGGTGATGTATTTGATATGATCGGAAACCAAATTGGAAGAGGAAGGCGAAAAGTCATAACGTACTTCATTATTCAATAAAGGGTAACGGCCTGTCAGTGTTTCGACCAATAAAGTTTTTCCTCCTCCATTAGGACCTACAATAGCCCAATGCTCGCCTTCCAGCAGTTGAAGGTTAATAGGAGCACCCAACCGGTAAAGAGGATGACGAGCTACTCCATTTTCTATTTCTATTACTTTTTTCATAAAGTTCTTCCTATAAATAAAGAAAAAAGAATCCGTAAACAACCAATTCAGTATTCACAGATTCTTTTTCCATCATAAACTATTCCATTTAATTACTGATGAGCAATCATTGCAGAACGCGGACCTACTGTCAGTTTACCTCCATTGGCATGTCCGAAACCGTTCTTCAAATCAATCTTTCCATCTTTGCATACAATCCGGTATAAGCCTTCTGGTACAGTTACCGTAATCGGCTCTGTACGTGCATTCAGCACGACAACGGTATTTCTCCAGGAATCTCCACAAGGATTACCTTTCAGACAGAAAGCCACCACATTGGTTGCCTGTACCGGAATAAACTCCAGATGTTTCCGGATAAGGCCGGCATCTCCCATACGGAAAGCAGGATGCGCCTTACGCATGGCTATCAATTCTTTTATATAATCGAAGACCTCCCGATTGTGAGTCTTATTGCGCCAATCAATTGCATTAATCTCATCCGGACTATTATAGGAATTGGCAACTCCTTTCTTGTCTCGCAACACCTCATCTCCTGCAAAGATAAAGGGTACACCTTGAGATGTAAAGACTGCAGTTTCTGCCAGTTTCTGCAATGTACGCAGTTCTTGCAAAGAGGCTTTGGGCAGAGTTGTCTTCAAGCGGTCAGTCAGACATAAATCGTCATGGCAACTTACATAACTGATAAACTGAGTGGGTTGGCTCGCCCATATCTTCGGCACACGATGCACCGAATCTGTATTGACCTGAGGGTGTTTCACTCCACCTACAATTCCAAATTTAATGCCCGCTTCATGCCCAGGTTTTCCTATCACAAAAGCACCTTTTGAATCGTCTCCCCAAGCTCCACGCAAACTATCACGATATTCATCACTAAAAGCAGCTATACCAGGCATCAGATAAGTATTATTCTTCATTGCCAACTGGTCTTCCGGCAATTGTGGCTTTCCTGCGGCCCATCCTTCACCATATATATAAATAGTAGGATCAACCTTATCGAGGGCGGCACGAATTGCTTTCATTGTCTCAATATCGTGAATACCCATCAAGTCGAAACGAAAACCATCAATATGATATTCTGTCGCCCAATATACGACAGACTCTACCATATATTTACGCATCATAGCCCGGTCACTTGCGGTTTCATTACCACATCCCGAAGCATTGGCAAACTTACCTTCTTCATCTGTCCGATAGAAATAACCCGGTACTGTACGTTCAAAGTTGCTGCCTTTCGTCAACGCCGTATGATTGTATACTACATCCATAATCACACGGATTCCGGCTTTGTGCAGAGCCATTACCATTTGCTTGAACTCACGAATACGCACCTCCGGACGATAAGGATCTGTAGAATAGGAACCGTCTGGCACATTATAATTCTTCGGATCGTATCCCCAATTATACTGCGGCTTTTCCAGTTTTGTTTCATCTACAGAAGAAAAATCGAACGAAGGAAGTAAATGTACATGAGTAATACCTAATTCTTTTAAATGGTCGATACCAGTTTTCTCTCCCAGAAATGTATGTGTGCCTTCTTCTGTCAATGCAAGAAACTTACCACGATTGCGGATACCGGCTACAGTATCAATGGAAAAATCACGATGATGCATTTCATAAATCATGATATCGGCAAAACTCTTCAACGAAGGACGAACATCTTGTTTCCACCCTTCCGGATCTGTACTATCCAAATCCAAAATAGCAGCACGGTCTCCATTTACACCTACAGCTTTAGCCATCACTCCCGGAGTATCTCCTTGCCATACATCATCTATCTTTACGTTAAAGGTATAGAACTTTCCTGCCAGATTTTCGTTTACTACAGTCTCCCACATTCCATCATTTACAGCTTCCATCGGAATCATCCTATAAGAAGCTCCACCTTGTCCCTCTTCATAAAGAAGCACACGTACCTCTTGTGCAGTCGGAGCCCAAAGTGCAAATTTTGTCTCAGAAGGAGAATAAGCCATTTCCTCCCACTTTCCCTCAAAAAAAGGATATTCATCAAAAGAACTATACGCTTTCTGATGAGAATGATTACAGCCACACAGTGCAAGCATTGACATAGCGATAAAACACCTTATTTTCATAATTTCATGTATTTATTTCACTTTTTCCGGATTCTTTGCTATATAATCTTTCCAGCTTGAATATTTTTGTTGTATAGCAGGACGCCCCATCTGCAAATAATGACAGTAGGCTGCACCTAAAGCATCCGTAGCATCCATAAAAGGTCCTATTTCCGAATCAGGAATACGAAGCATACGTTTCAACATATCGGCAACTTGCTCTTTGGTTGCCTGACCATTTCCAGTGATTGCCATTTTAATTTTCAAAGGAGCATACTCCGTCACAGGAATATCCCGACACAAAGCAGCCACAATAGCGACTCCTTGTGCACGTCCCAACTTCAGCATGGACTGCACATTCTTCCCAAAAAAAGGAGCCTCAATGGCCAACTCATCGGGAAGATACGATGATATTATTCCTTGTACTCTCTCGTAAATATGTTTTAACTTCAGATAAGAGTCTGAACAACGGCGCAAGTCAATAACTCCCAAGCTTAAGACTTCAGGTTTAGTACCAGTCACCTTCAGCACTCCATAACCCATAATATTCGTACCTGGATCGATACCCAGAATTATCTTTTCTTTTACCGGACAAATCACTTGATAACCTCCATTAATGTAGGAAATCCAATCACTTTATCTTTAAAAAGTTTTATCATTTCCTCGTTCAAATGAGCACCTTGTTTTGTATGCCAACGATGAAGAGCCGCACTGTCTTCTACTTCCCACTGCAACGAAAAACACTCGCTGTCCTGTTCCTTATGGCTCAATATACGCAAAATACGAGGGTTATGCAATTCACCCGACTTCTCTACTGCAGGAATATAACATTCATTCAACCAAATCACAAAATTGCGTGCATCGTTTATCTGCACATGATAAGTAGTATTATATATCAACATAAATTGAGGTATTATTTTCCGCAAATATATCAAATATCCTTTAGTATGCGGATATTACTGTAAAATAAAATAGACTTGATATAAAGCATTCTCAGAAGTTTTTGTACTTTTGCGCACACTTACACGCTTAGTGTGCAAAACAACAATGGAAATACAAAATAGTTTTATAGAGCTTATCGAACAAAGCATCCGCAATAATTGGAATCAGGATGCGCTTACAGATTACAAAGGAATCACGTTGCAATACAAGGATGTAGCACGCAAAATAGAAAAGCTACATATCTTATTTGAACATATAGGCATTAAGCCTGGAGATAAAATAGCACTTTGTGGACGTAACAGTGCCAATTGGACAGCAACTTTCTTAGGTATTATCACTTACGGAGCCGTAGCCGTTCCTATCCTGCATGAGTTTAAAGCCGATAACGTACATAATATCGTCAACCACTCGGAAGCACGTATGTTATTTGTAGGTGATCAGGTGTGGGAAAACTTCAACGAAGCAGCTATGCCTCATTTAGACGGAATCATTGAATTGAAAAATTTCGATTTAGTGGTTTCCCGCTCTAAAGAACTTAGTTACATACGTGAACATTTAAACGAAGAATTCGGTAAACGCTATCCGTGCCGCTTCCGTGCCGAACAGGTTAATTACCGAAGAGAGTTACCGGAAGAACTTGCTGTAATCAATTACACATCAGGAACAACCGGATACTCCAAAGGGGTAATGCTTCCTTATCGCAGCATCCTATCTAATATTATCCACATCCACGATAAAGTAGGATTGAAACCGGGTGACAGAATCGTTTCCATGCTTCCGTTAGGACACATCTTTGGCTTGGTATTCGATTTCCTGTATGGAATGACAGTAGGCGCTCACCTTTGGTTCCTGACACGTATGCCAAGTCCTAAAATCATTGCAGAATCATTTGCAGAGATCCGTCCACGTGTCATAGCATGCGTTCCTCTGATTGTAGAAAAGATTTTCAAGAAAAACATTCTCCCTAAAGTAGACAACCGAATGGGAAAACTTTTACTGAAATTGCCTATCATCAGTGATCGTATCAAAGAACAAATCCGCCAACAGGCGATGGAGGTATTTGGAGGTAACTTTATTGAAATTGTAGTAGGAGGCGCTCCTTTCAATCCCGAAGTAGAAGCCTTTCTTAGAAAAATCAATTTCCCATACACCATAGCTTATGGTATGACAGAATGCGCTCCTCTTATCTGCCACAGCCGATGGGACGAGGTCTTATACACCTCTTGCGGAAAAACGGTAGCCAATATGGAAACTCGCGTATTGTCATCCGACCCAGAAAAAATACCGGGAGAACTTGTATGCAAAGGGGCCAATGTAATGTTGGGATATTACAAGAACGAAGAAGCTACGGCACAAACTATCGATAAAGACGGATGGTTACATACCGGTGATATGGCCATTAAAGATAAGGAAGGAAATATTTTTATCAAAGGACGTTGCAAGAACATGCTTCTGACAGCTTCCGGACAGAACATCTATCCTGAAGAAATAGAAGCCCGACTTAACAATATGCCTTTCGTAAACGAATCTCTCGTAATTCTTTCTGGTGATAAGCTTATAGCTTTAGTATATGCAGACAACGAAGAAGCGTATGCACAAGGATTCAATACAAAGCAATTGGAAGAAGCTATCGAAAACAACAGAATAGAACTCAACAAAGTGTTACCTGCCTATTGCCAGATAACACGAGTCAAATTATATCCAGAAGAGTTTGAGAAAACGGCCAAGAAGAGTATCAAACGATTCTTGTACCAAGACACAGCCTTATAAAAAGAATTATTATAAAAAGAAAAGAGACTGCAGGGGAAAGGCAGTCTCTTCTTTTTTCAAGACAAACTCTTTTGTCCTGTAAATTCATACTTTCACAAGCACAAATTTTGTTTATAAATCTATTACTATGAAAAACATGTATATAACACCAGACTTGGCCTTTTTGTTCTTCATACACTTCAAATAAATTACAATTTAACCTTTATTAATATTCAACTAATGTTACTTCTACAATAAATATTCTCTTACCCATTCTTACAATACACTATCAATCAAACTCTTAAAAGAAAATATTCCCCTTCCTTAAAAAGATGACCAACAAACACATACAACAAAAAAAGCTGAATTGAACTTTCGTTCAATCCAGCTTCCTACAGAAATATTCTATTGATTATTTCATCAATTCTCCTAATTTCTTACCCAAATCATCACCACGCAAATCACGTGCTACAATAGTACCTTCCTGGTCTACCAATACAGTAGCCGGAATACCACGTACTCCATACAACTTAGCACCTTCGCACTGCCAACCTTTCAAGTCAGACATTTGAGGCCAAGTAATATTCAAGTCAGTGATTGCTTTCTTCCATTTATCCAGGTCTTCATCCAAAGAAACACCTACAATGCCAAAACCTTTAGCTTTAAAGTTTTTATAAGCTTCTACAACAACCGGCATTTCTCGACGGCAAGGACCACACCAGCTTGCCCAGAAATCAATCAATGTATATTTATTCTGAGAGATGAAGTCAGACAACTTCACAGTCTGTCCTTCCGGAGTGTTCATTGAGAAGTCTGTGAATTTCTGTCCAACTGCAGTTTTCTTCAGCACTTCAAAATAGTTTTTCAATCCTACAACTGTTTTATTGTTGCTGAACTCTGCAGAAACCTTGCCCAACAGAGGCTCTACCTTTTCTGCAGGGAAAGATGTTCCATAAGAAGCCAGCATATATACTCCCATTGCATTGTCAATATTCGAAGACATTGCATTGAAAGCCATTTCCATACCGATACTATCTTTCTTATCCAATTCTTTCATGATCTCCTCACGCTGTGCATCAGTCAGTGTAGAGTCTTTCATCGTTTTACGATACATCTCTCTTATTTCTTTACTCAATGCGCTATACTCTCCCACAAATTTCTGGTAAGCATCATTGCACAAAGTACCAGCAACAGTGCTTTCTCCCTTTGGAGCCAAGTTTACATTGATAACTCCATTTTCCAGGAAAACCAAGGTCATCATACGCTGGTTGTTAGACCAATAAGTTACGTAACGGCTCACAGTTACAGAGTCGGGAGTACCCTTAAACTCAAAAGCACCCGCTTTAACTACAGCTGAATCCTTCTTTACGAAATTACCATCTACATAATCCTGCAAAAATACAGTTTCACCATCTGCTACACCTTCTGCAGTACCTTTGATGGTATAGCCTGCTTTTTCCTGACATGAAGCAAGTGCCAACAAACCGGCAGTTGCCAAAAACATAAATTTCTTCATTGCTTTGTATAAAATTTAAAAGTAGTGGACAAAGATAAACCTTTAAATCGAGAATAGAATATGTATGGACATAAAAAATATTCTCTTAATATAAAGCCCCACAAAAAAGAAAGAGATTGCATCATTCATCAACGATACAATCTCTTCCTAATATTGGGAAAATGTTATTTTTTTGATTCTTCCAAAGAAGCTTTTCTAAATTCTTTCAACACTTTTTCCAATTCCAAAGATGCCTTGCGTGCGCGAGTACCAGCAGCCTTGTTACCTTTTTCAATCTGCTGTTCTGCATCTGCAACCAACGCAGCATTCAATTCCTTAATTTTTGCAAGTAATTCGTTCATAGTTTTAATTTTTTATTTTTAAACATTATCAAAGTAAATACAAATCGCTTAATTTCATTCATTTATACCTTCTTTTTTTACTTTTTTTAATACAAAACAATGCTTTTAATTGCAACCGAGTTGCAAACAGACATCATCTCCCTTTTTTCAAGGCTCAACAACACGGTTATATGACGTAACAACTATACTTTTGTCTGAAACTTTTAAAATAAAAAGATATGAAATCTCATCATTCACACCCGCACAGTCATCCCGTTACATCCCTCAACTCTATCTTTATTATCTGCATTATTCTAAATTTATCTTTTGTTGTTGTGGAAGCCGGAATAGGATTTATATATCACTCTCTCGGTCTATTGTCGGATGCCGGTCATAACCTAAGCGATGTATTCAGCCTGCTTCTGTCTTTATTTGCCTTCCGAGTAGCCAGACACCGGAGTAACCGGCATTTTACCTATGGATATAAGAAAAGCACCATATTAGTATCCCTGACCAATGCCATTATCTTACTTATCGCAGTCGGAGGTATACTGATAGAAAGTATTTACAAATTAAGTAATCCTGAACAAATATCAGGAGAAGCGATATCATGGACTGCCGGTGCCGGCATTATAGTAAACGGCATTACAGCCTGGCTACTGATGAAAAAACAGAAGCACGATCTTAATGTACGAGGAGCTTTCCTGCACATGGCCATGGACACACTGGTTTCTGTCGGTGTAGTGATATCCGGCCTTATCATCATTTATACCGGTTTTACGCTGATAGACACCTTTATCAGCTTACTTATTACACTCATCATCCTGCTTTCTACATGGCGACTTCTGAAAGAAAGCATGTGCCTTTCGCTTGATGCAGTACCAAGCAGCATCCATATAAATGAAATAGAAAAGATAATTTCAAATATTCCTGGCATACAAAGCTGGCACCATCTGCACATATGGGCAATAAGTACTACAGAAAATGCAGCCACCGTACACATTGTATTGGAAGATATCAGACAGATAGAAAACATCAAACAGCAGCTAAGACACAAAATGCATGAAATGAACATCCAACATATCACGATAGAATGCGAAGCTTACCCGTATATCTGCAACGAACCACATTGCTGCTGATAAATATAACAACAAAAAAAGCCACCGGAAATTCCGGTGGCTTTGCTTATATGGTTGTAAGAACTGATTAGCAGTTTACAGAAGCCATGTGAGCGATCAAATCCAATACTTTGTTAGAGTAACCGATTTCGTTATCATACCAAGAAACAACTTTAACGAAAGTATCAGTCAAAGCGATACCAGCTTTAGCATCGAAGATAGAAGTACGAGTATCACCCAAGAAGTCAGAAGAAACAACTGCATCTTCAGTGTAACCCAGAACACCTGCCAATTCGCCTTCAGAAGCTTCCTTCATTGCTGCGCAGATTTCAGCGTAAGTAGCTGGTTTAGCCAAGTTTACAGTCAAGTCAACAACTGAAACGTCCAAAGTCGGAACACGCATTGACATACCAGTCAATTTACCGTTCAATTCAGGGATAACTTTACCTACAGCTTTAGCAGCACCAGTAGAAGAAGGGATGATGTTACCAGCAGCAGCACGACCACCTCTCCAGTCTTTCATAGAAGGACCGTCAACTGTTTTCTGAGTAGCAGTTGTAGAGTGAACAGTAGTCATCAAACCGTCAGTGATACCCCATTTGTCGTTCAAAACCTTAGCGATAGGAGCCAAGCAGTTAGTAGTACAAGAAGCGTTAGAAACGAACTGAGTACCTTTAACGTAAGTCTTTTCGTTTACACCGCATACGAACATCGGAGTGTCGTCCTTAGAAGGAGCTGACATTACAACATATTTAGCACCAGCTTCGATGTGAGCCTGAGCTTTTTCTTTAGTCAAGAACAAACCAGTAGATTCTACTACGTATTCAGCACCTACTGCATCCCAAGCCAATTCTTTAGGATCTTTGCAAGCTGTTACACGGATTTCTTTACCGTTAACGATCAATTTGCTGTTTTCAACGTCTGCTTCGATAGTACCGTCGAACTGACCGTGCATTGTATCATATTTCAACATGTAAGCCAAGTAATCTACTGGGCACAAGTCGTTAATACCTACGATCTGGATATCGTTTCTTTTCTGAGCTGCACGGAATACGAAACGGCCGATACGACCGAAACCGTTAATACCTACTTTAATCATCTTAGTTAAATTTTAAAGGTTTTATAATAAACTTTATAAACGCTCGCATAAAATAAAGGAAGAATATAAAACTCTTTTGCACCCCTCCTTATAACGCACTGCAAAAGTAAGCATTTCTTTTGAAAAGCGTACATGAAACCATGATTATTTTAACAAAAAAATTATAATCGGACAGAAAAGAAAAAGAAAAAATCCGATTGTTTCCTCTGGCCATGCACAAGCATTTCCCAAAAGAAACAACCGGACTTATTCCGACTTCAAAATATCAGAATTCTATCTTAATCAATTATATCAAAGCCGCAGTACGGAACCAGTGCTTTCGGTATGCGGATGCCTTCCGGAGTCTGGTTGTTTTCAAGCAGAGCTGCTACAATACGAGGCAATGCCAATGCAGAGCCGTTCAATGTATGACAAAGTTCAGTTTTCTTGTCGGCATTACGGTAACGGCATTTCAAGCGGTTAGCCTGATAAGTATCGAAGTTGGAAACAGAACTTACTTCCAACCAGCGTTTCTGTGCTTCCGAATATACTTCGAAGTCGAAGCACAACGCAGCTGTAAAGCTCATATCACCACCGCACAGACGGAGAATACGATACGGCAATTCCAGTTTCTTCAGCAAACCTTCTACATGATCCAACATTTCCTGATGAGACTGTTTAGAATGTTCCGGCTTATCGATACGAACCAACTCTACTTTAGAGAATTCGTGCAGACGGTTCAAGCCACGCACATCTTTACCATAAGAACCGGCTTCACGACGGAAACACTGTGTATACGCACAATTCTTGACAGGCAACTGCTTTTCGTCCAGAATCACATCACGGTAGATGTTTGTTACAGGTACTTCTGCAGTAGGGATAAGATACAAATCGTCCAGATTGCAGTGATACATCTGGCCTTCTTTGTCGGGCAACTGACCTGTTCCGTAACCAGAAGCTGCATTCACTACTGTAGGAGGCATAATTTCTTCGTAACCAGAAGCACGAGCCTCATCGAGGAAGAAATTAATCAGCGCACGCTGCAAGCGGGCACCTTTACCTTTGTATACAGGGAAACCTGCACCGGTAATCTTCACACCCAAATCGAAATCTATCAAATCGTATTTCTTTGCCAGTTCCCAGTGTGGCAGGGCATCTTTCGGAAGTTCAGTTTCCATTCCACCCATCTTTTCTACCACATTGTCTTCGGCACATGTTCCTTCGGGTACACTGTCGTAAGGCACATTAGGAATGGTATACAATACATTCTGCATGTCTTCTGCAGCCTTATCCATTTCTGCCTGCAAACCTTTGCTTACTTCCTTGATTTCAGCTACACGAGCTTTGGCAGCTTCGGCTTCTTCTTTTTTGCCTTCTTTCATCAGCATACCGATGCTCTTCGAGATGGAGTTTACTTCTGCAAGGTTTCTGTCCAACTGATTTTGCGCATTGCGTCTTCTGTCATTCAGCTCAAGCACTTGTGCAATGGTTTCTTTTGCATTTGCAAAATGCTTCTTCTCCAATCCGCGAATTACCTTCTCGGTATCTTCTGTAATTTGTTTAATAGTAAGCATATCTTTATGTTTTAATATCTTAATTTCCTGTTTTGCGATGCAAATATATAGCTTTTTTAAGAAAAAAAGGAGGCTGGCTTCATTTTATTGCAAAGTCTGTTTATACAATAGGGAGAAACTCCTCTCCTCACCCTTCACATAAGGGTTGTTTCACCCTGTTGCCGACATATTTCAGCGAATCAATTCCAGACGTATATCCGACGGCACCGGCTATACAGCCGACAGCGCTGACTGCAGAAACGACATCGCCGATTATGCAGCCGACGTCGTCGGATACAGTACACAAACGTTCACAAAAGGTTATATTACCTTTGTCCTTTCACCTTTTATTTTATGGCAACAATTACTCTAGAACATTTTCAACAGACAATTCCAGTTCTCCAAACCCAATCATTGCATTGAACAGGCGGATGCGAGAATAATTACCCAACCACCCGACCGTTATCGGGCGTTCCGCTATAACCCCTTCGTTGAGAAGGCGCTGCCGGTGCGTTCCGTTCAGCAGAGGGAAAGAAGGAGTATGCCATTCCCGTCCATTCCACAAAGCAATATTGGCAATGGAGGTATCGGTAAGGAAGCCGTGCCGCACAATCAGTACATCGTCGGCCTGTTCCCGTTGTGCAAACAGGCGGTCGAGTACCGAACGGTCTGCCCATTTGAAACGGTAGTCTATCGTTTCGTCGTGAATAAGTTTCAGCGAGGAAACCGGGCGGACCGTGTAAGGAAAATATTCTACCGACTCTATCCCGTAACCATACACCAGCCTGCAACGGGTACGCTCTTCGTACTCCTCCGGATTGACAAAGTTCCGCACATCCAGCAAGGGGGAATCACCCCAAAAGAAACGCCGTGTTTCATTCATACGACGATTGTGATATTCTACATTCTTCAGTTCTCCTTTTTCTATACAGAGCGTTTCAATAAATCGGTACATATACTTTTTGTTTCATTTCTTCATATTCACTCCGTGCATCACTCTTAAAAGTAATGCCTCCACCGCTTTTGTATACCATGCCTTGTTCTGTCTGCTCCAAGAAACGAATCAAGACTGCACTATCCAGATTATCACCATCAAAATATCCCATTACACCGGTATAAAAGCCACGGTGATAAGTCTCTGCCTCACGGATAATTTCTACGGTTTTCTTTTTGGGGGCACCAGTAATGGAGCCGGCCGGAAGCATACAAAAGAACAGTTCGCCCAAACGACTGCGATAGTCTTCGGGCAGTCTGCCGCGTATCTCCGAACTCATCTGAAGCAGCGTACTCCGGTGGGTAGTGAGTTTCTCCAGATACCGGTAGCGTGTTACGGTTACTTCTGTAGCCACCTGGCTCAAATCATTACGGATTAAATCGGTAATAGTAGCATGCTCGGCTGTTTCTTTCTCGTCGCCCAGCAACTGCTCACGGGCATGAGGCAAAGTGGCATCGATAGTGCCTTTCATGGGGTATGAATATATAAACCCGTCTTTTATGCGGACAAAGGTCTCGGGAGAAAAAACAGTAAAGGAATCTTTTACCCAAAGTTTATACTTTGCCCGTGCATGATCGAACACTTGCCGGAGCGTCAGGTTGGTGCGGACAGGAGTCGCACAGGTCAAATTGGTCAGAAAAGAATTGCCTCCGTATAAATTACGGTAAACTACATCGAACGAACGGGCATATTCTTCAAACGACTGAGGAAAAGCCTGCCAGTCGAATGAATCAGGGAGAGGTGTAACTTTGTCTTTTACATTCGCTACATCGGGAAATACAAACAAGAGGTCTTCCGAAGAAAGTTTCGATGTTTCTTCCACCAGACACTTTTCTCCGTCGAAATCTATCAGAAAAAAGAAACTGCGCCGTTCGCTCCCCCACAGGTTCATACGCGAAACAGCTTCTTCCCGGTTACAAAATACAAGATTACCTTTATTCATAATTATTTTCCGCAATAAAACTTAGACAGTGTGCAAAGATACAACGATTAAAAGGATATTTTGTTTTTTGTCCTATCTCTCTTACTAAATCCATTTGCCACTTCTCTCATTACACTCCGTTTTTACAAAACAGACTTCACCATTTTTCAAATTGACCAAAATACGGTGAAATAGAACACTTTTCCGGAGTAAACAATCTTCTTCTTTCTAAATTTAATATCTACTTTTGCCCATAACCAATTACAAACAAACCATGTATCAGACTAAATATTTATTTCAGTTATACACTCTGATTACGCTTTGCTTCCTATCCGGATGCGACATGATAGAGTATCACCCGTACGATTTAGATATAGACGGAGAGACCGGAATAAACGATAAAAACATCCGGGAAATAGAACAAAGCCTGCAAACAAAAGAAACAATCTCTTTTGCAGTCATCAGCGACACCCAACGCTGGTACGATGAAACGGAAGATGCAGTAGAGAATATCAATGCACGCAATGACATTGACTTTGTTATACATACTGGAGATATTTCTGATTTCGGAATGAAACTGGAATTCGAGAAACAAAGAGACATCCTAAACCGTCTGACAGTTCCTTATGTATGCCTTTTAGGAAATCACGACTGCCTGGCCACCGGGAAAGAGGTGTTCAATCTAGTTTTCGGGAAAGAGAATTATGCTTTTACAGCAGGAGATGTACGTTTCATCTGTCTTAACACCAACGCCTTGGAATTTGACTACACAGAAGCTGTACCCGATTTTACATTTCTTGGCAACGAGCTTGAGAATCTTTCTCCTTCCATCAAAAAAACTGTAGTAGCAATGCATGCATCCCCCTATTCCGAACAGTTTAACAACAATACGGCTTTTATCTTCCACGAGTACATCAAACTGTTTCCCAGTCTTCAGTTCTGTATTCATGGACATGGCCATACCCTCAGTGCAAAAGATTTATTTGAGGACGGAATCTTTTATTACCAATGTGCCAATATAGAAAAACGTTCCTATTTACATTTTACCATCACTCAAGATCAGTATACCTATGAAGTCATTGATTTTTAAAATTCATTTTCTCTTTATACTTATTTCCTTTCCTGCTTTGCTTTTTGCGGAATCGCCTTCCGACTCTGTCACAACAGTACGAAAATGGGATAAAAGAGTTCATTTAAGATATAAAGGATGGCAACGTTTAAAGCCGACTCATGTTAAATACCAATATGCAGGAGGCATGGGAGTTTCTTCTTTGGGTATAGGGTGGGATTACGGAAAGCGTGCGCAATGGGAAACGGATTTCTTTGTAGGATATCTTCCTAAAAAATATGCAAACCAGTTCAGGCTTACCTTTACTGTCAAACAGAACTATATTCCTTTCAGCATTTCACTGAATGATCATTGGGCTATAGAACCTTTTTACTGTGGTCTTTATGTAACAACCATTGCAGGTGAAGAATTCTGGAAAAAAGAACCGGGCCGTTATCCTAACAAGTATTACAACTTCAGTACAAAACTCCGCCCTTATATTTTTATAGGACAACGAATAGGTTTCAACCCTCATCATAAAACATTACGAAACATCTCACTGTTCTACGAAGTCGGTACTTGTGAGTTATACATTATCAGTAAGGCTACTAACCATGCTCTTACAATGAAAGACATCTTAAGATTCTCTTTCGGAGCAAAGGTGCAGTTATTCAAAGAATAAACTCTTAGGGTATTATTCAAAACGAATGGACTTGGCCGGATGAATGCGGCTTATGAGATAAGACGGACCGACAAGCATCAGAACAGACACAATGAGTGTACAGATATTGAGCAACAGATAAATTCCCCAATTGAATTCAACCGGAACAAAGTCTACATAATAAGTAGCAGGATCGAGTTTTACGGGATGGAAGAAATACTGTATGACACAAATGGACAGTCCGATTGCATTTCCCCATATCATCCCCTTGGTAATAAGAAAGACCGAGAAAGATAGAAAGACTTTGCGGATAGCTGTATTGTCTGCTCCCAATGCCTTAAGCACTCCAATCATATTGGTACGTTCCAATATAATAATCAACAGACCGGATATCATGGTAAAGCCTGCGATTCCTATCATTAGAATCAAGATTACCCATACATTGATGTCCAGCAAATCGAGCCATGCAAAAATCTGAGGATACGCTTCTTCTACCGTACGGGAATAATATATGTTTCCATAACGATCTTCTTTCGTATCGAGATGTTCACGGAATCTATCGTTTACCCAATCCAGTTTACTATAATCAGAAACGGCTGCTTCCAGTCCGCTTACCTGTTCGGACTTCCAGTTATTCAAACGATTCACTGTATACAAGTCGGTCACCAGAAACAGATCGTCGTAAGCCGAAAAATTAGTCTGATAAATCCCTGCAACTGTCAAACGGCGAGCCCGTATCTTGCTTTCCAAATAATATGTATACAGCTTATCGCCTACTTTCAAAGATAATTTATTAGCGATAGTCCGTGATACCAGTACCTTACCACTCGATGCCGAATCTGCAAAAAGAGGAATCTCTCCTTCTTGCAGATGTTTCTTAAGGAAAGTCAGATCATATTCCTGTCCTATTCCTTTGAGTACCATTCCCTGGAAATTATCTGATGTCATAATCATACCCGGTTTTGTAGAGTACCGCTGTACGTGGCTCACTTCCGGTACAGACTGCAACACCTGCATCAAGCTGTCATTCCCCACTATCGGTGTAGCCTGATAAGACTGAGCATCGTCCAAGCTGGTCACTAAGATATCGGCTCCCAAGCCTACAACCTTATCGCGTACCTGATGCTTGAAACCGATTACAACAGCTACCACTACAATCATGACAGCCAAACCAATGGCAATGCCTGCCACAGCAATATGTATGGCAGGCTTAGAGACTTCTTTTCCGTCTTTATTATTTTTGTAAATACGACGAGCTACAAATAGTTTCCAGTTCATATCAGCACGAAAATTGCTTAATCGTCTACTCTTCCCGGATAAGCGTCCAGAGCTTTACGTAGCACATAGAGAGCACGAACCAAATCTTCCTTTTTCAAAACGTAAGCTACACGTACCTCATTCTTTCCTTTACCCGGTGTGGTATAGAATCCGCTGGCCGGAGCCATCATGACGGTTTCCCCTTCATAGTCGAACTCCTCCAAACACCATGCACAGAATTTTTCACTGTCATCGACAGGAAGTTTGGCTACCGTGTAAAAAGCGCCCATAGGAATAGGAGAATAAACCCCTGGTATACGATTCAATCCGTCAATCAAACATTTACGACGCTCTACGTATTCGTCATACATTTCGCGAGTATATTCTTCCGGCTCATCCAATGAAGCTTCCGCTGCAATCTGTCCAATCAAAGGAGGACTCAAGCGTGCCTGACAAAACTTCATAACCGCTTTACGTACCTTGGGATTCTTTGTAATCAAAGCACCAATACGAATACCACACTCCGAATAACGCTTAGATACTGAATCAATCAAGACGACGTTCTGCTCTATTCCCTCCAAATGACAAGCCGAGATATAAGGAGAACCTGTATAAATGAATTCACGGTAAACCTCATCCGAGAACAAGAACAAATCGTACTTCTTTACCAAGTCACGAATCTGATTCATTTCTCTTCGCGTATACAAATAACCGGTAGGGTTATTCGGATTACATATCAAAATACCTTTGGTCCGTTCGTTTATCAGCTCTTCAAACTTCTCAACCTTAGGAAGGGAGAAACCTTCTTCGATTGTAGTCGTTACGGTACGAATAATTGCTCCTGCCGAAATAGCAAACGCCATATAATTGGCATACGCCGGTTCTGGTACAATGATTTCATCACCCGGATTCAAACAGCTCAAAAAAGCAAACAATACAGCTTCCGAACCTCCTGTTGTAATAATGATATCATCCGGATCCAAATGAATGGCATATTTCTCATAATACCCAACGAGCTTTTCCCGATAACTACGATAGCCTTGACTGGGACTATACTCAAGTACTGTGCGGTCGATATGTCGAATCGCATCAAGGGCGGCTCGAGGAGTAGGCAAATCCGGCTGACCGATATTCAAATGATGGACATGGATTCCTCTCTTTTTTGCATTCTCTGCCAAAGGAGCCAACTTTCTGATAGGTGACTCTGGCATTTCCTGACCTCTGATGGATATTTCTGGCATATACAATAATTTTAAAACATTATTGCAAAGATAACGGTAAAGGAGAAAACACGCAACTAATATGAGAGAATAAATCCCAGCAAACTACCATTAAGATTCTTACATAAAGTCAATGTATGTTATCAAAACTCATTTTATAAGGTCAGCTCAAAATAAAAACATATATTTGAATTAGCAGTTAACACAAATATTCAGAATCATGGATTTATACCTTATTATATTCACTTCCGGTAATTACAGAAAAGAGCAAGTTTATGAAAGCCACAAAGATTTATTTGTTGCTTTGGAAAACCATTTCACGCTTCATCTTATAAACTATAAAGATGCAGATACAATTCCAAGCAATTCTTACAAGATGGCTTTCATAGCAAGCGGACAGGTAGAAGATAAAGTAATCAGTAATTTCAGCATCTTCCCCTATCCCATTACTTTACTGACCGACGGACTGAACAATTCATTGGCAGCGGCAATGGAAATTGCTGCATGGATTCGAAGCAAGGACATGAAAGTACAGATAATCCATGGCCGTACACAGGAAATGGCCAGTCAAGTACTGCAACATCATCAAGCTTTCCAGGCACGTCATTACCTAAAAGGCAAGAGAATCGGTGTCGTGGGCACTCCATCATCCTGGCTAGTGGCTTGCCATGTAGACTATCTGCTTGCCAGCAAAAGATGGGGAGTGACATATGTAGATATTCCAATAGAAGAAGTCTATAAATTATACAATCAAATTACAGATGATGAAGTGGGAGTAGAAGCTTCTCTTTTTGCAACCCGGGCACAAGCTTGTCAAGACACGACCCCCGAGATTTTACTTCAAGAAATGCGTTTATACAAGGCTGTCAAAACCATTTGCAAAGAAGAGAAACTGGATGCGGTCACTCTGTCCGGCGCATTATTGACAGAAGAATTACAACTGACCGGTTGCCTTGCCAGTTCTTTGCTCAATGACGAAGGAATACCTTCCGGATGCGAAGGTGATTTACAGGCAATCATGACACTTCTGATGGCAAAGGCTCTGACAGGACAAACTTGTTTTATGGGCAATCCGGCTTTTATCGATACCCAGAACAACGAACTGCTATTAGCACATTGTTCAATACCTACCAGCATGACAGACAGCTACATCATCCGTGATCATTTCGAAGCAGCTACAGGTATTGGTATACAAGGTATCGTACACCCTGGCGATGTGACCATTTTCCGTTGTGGAGGAGAATGTCTGGATGAATATTTTGTCACAGAGGGATACTTGACGGAAAACATGAATCTTCTTACAGCCTGCCGTACACAGTTAAGAATAAAACTGGACAAGCCTGTTTCTTATTTCTTAAAAAATCCGTTAGGCAATCATCATGTGATGCTACTTGGGAAACACGCACAAGCCATACAGGAGTTCATGCAACAAAACCGGTGCAAACTGAGAGAATAAAGGATAGAAAAGTAAATTACTTTCTGCCATGAAGAAGTCGATAGTCTGTATTTTTTAATTTATCTTTGCATAAAAGATACTAACCCTTAAAAGAAAAAACAGTCATTATGATGCATAATTGGTTTGAATGTAAGATTCGTTACGAAAAAGTCATGGAAAATGGAATGAACAAGAAAGTAACAGAACCTTACTTGGTAGATGCACTCAGTTTTACAGAAGCAGAATCACGTATTATTGAAGAAATAACTCCTTTTATCAGCGGAGAATTTACAGTTTCCGATATCAAAAGAGCCAACTACAGCGAACTTTTCCCCTGTGAGGAAGACAGTGCAGACCGTTGGTTTAAATGCAAATTGTACTTCATCACACTCGATGAAAAAAGCGGAGCAGAAAAAAAGACTGCAACCAACGTACTGGTACAGGCAGCTGACTTACGGGATGCTGTCAAGAAACTGGATGAAGGAATGAAAGGAACAATGGCAGACTATTCCATTGCATCCGTAGCCGAAACAGCTATCATGGATGTATACCCTTATTCTGCCGAACCTGATGTAAAGCCAGAGTTCCCTGACGCAGACAAAAGATAAATAATATCCAACCGCCTATGGACATCCAAGCAAATTTAAAGGAAGTACTTACCAGTTTACCTGCACAGGTAAAACTGGTAGCGGTATCGAAGTTTCACCCTAATGAATCGATAGAACAGGCTTATCGGGCAGGGCAACGTATATTTGGAGAAAGTAAGGTACAAGAGCTTACCGGCAAATATGAAACGTTACCCAAAGATATAGAATGGCACTTCATTGGACATTTACAAACCAACAAGGTCAAGTATATTGCTCCCTATATCGCCATGATACATGCCGTCGATTCTTACAAGCTGTTAGCCGAAATCGACAAACAAGCAGCCAAAAACGGCAGAGTAATACCTTGCCTTCTCGAAATACACATCGCACAAGAAGAAAGCAAATACGGTTTTACCTTTCAGGAATGCAGAGAAATGCTTGAAGCCGGAGAATGGAAAAACCTCACACATATCTGCATTGCCGGATTGATGGGAATGGCTACTTTCACAGAAGATGAAACAGAAATAAAAAGAGAATTTGATTCACTGAAACAGTTCTTCAACGAAATCAAACAGAATTATTTTGCTGACAGAGAAACATTCCGGGAAATTTCGATGGGAATGTCGCACGATTATCCACTCGCGATAGAAGCAGGAAGTACCCTGGTACGAGTAGGCAGTAAAATATTCGGAGAAAGAATTTATTAAAAAAACAAGCAATATGGAACAATTGAAAACTACATTTGCAGGATTATCACTGAAAAATCCCATTATTATCAGTAGTTCGGGATTGACTAACAGTGTAGAGAAAATAAAAAAACTGGAAGAAGCCGGTGCAGCAGCCGTTGTACTTAAATCTGTTTTCGAAGAACAAATCAACATGCAGGCAGGTTCTATGCAAGGCTATGGTTCTCCTGAAGCAGACGACTATTTGGGAGCTTATGTACGCTCACATGCATTGAGCGAACACATCAGCCTCATCGAACAGGCAAAAAAAGAATGCTCTATTCCTATCATCGCCAGCATCAACTGCTACAGCGACAGTGAATGGACTGACTTTGCAGCAATGATGCAGAACGCAGGAGCTGATGCTTTGGAGCTGAACATCTTGTCATTGCAGACCGACAAAGATTATAAATTCGGTAGCTTTGAGCAGCGCCATATCGATATTCTCTGCCATGTAAAGAAGGTTGTCAACATTCCTATAATTATCAAATTAGGAATGAACTTTACCAATCCTATAGCTCTTATCAACCAGCTTTATGCCAACGGAGCAGCTGCCGTTGTTTTATTCAACCGTTTCTACCAGCCCGACTTCAACATTGACACACTAAGCTTTACAAACACCAACGTAATGAGTACTCCTCAAGAACTGGCAAGCCGTCTGCGCTGGACAGCAATTGCTTCTGCGGAAGTTCCACAGATAGACTATGCTGTATCTGGTGGTGTACATTGCGGCAAAGGTGTTATCAAATCCATTTTAGCAGGTGCATCGGCTGTAGAAATTTGCAGCGTTATTTATCAATATGGTGCAAAAGAAATTGCAAAAATGGAGAAAGAACTGGCAGAATGGATGAACGAACAGGGATACAATACTATTTCTCAATTCCAGGGCAAAATGAACGCTTCGGCATGTGGAGACGTAAACCCGTTCGAACGTACCCAGTTTATGAAATATTACAGCAATCACGAAGAATAAGTATAAGTGAACAGAACAGGGGAAATATTTCCCCTGTTCTGTATAAACCAATCAGTCTCCCTTATATTGTTGCAACCATGAAAAGTCTATTCAGCCTCATAGGATTACTGCTGCCTGTTGCCGGACTGGCACAAACGGAAGTCCAACCGGACAGTTTAGTATGTTCACCCATATCTGCTTCTAACGACAGTCTTTATGTACCATTACAGTCACCAGTCGTAGAATCCGGAATATACAGACCCTTTGGCTTATACGGTATTACTCCTTTTGGATATGGCTTCCCGACATGGGAGTTGCACAAAGGCTTCAATGCTTCCATCGGACTAAACCTTACATTCAGTCCCAGCCGTTATGCCCCTTCAGGCGTCGGATTCGGACAAGATGCAGCATTCATGTATGCCGTTCCGGTAAGCAACCGCATCAGCATTGCAGGCGGACTTTATGCAAGCAACATGAACTGGGGATTCGTAAACTATCAGCAAGTAGGAATTGCAGGGGTAGCCGCTTTCCAGCTGACAGACCGGATCAGTTTTACGGCTTATGGAGTCAAATCACTGACACCTCAACGTCCCCAATACTACTACCCCCTACCCAACTACAATCCTGACAGATTTGGCGGCATGTTCAATTTTAAAATTGGAGAAAGTGCATCCTTCAGTATAGGAGTAGAAAGCAGACAAGGGAATACCCCCTGGTGGTACTAACCAAATTTCCCATAAAACCATACAAACTCATGAACAAATCTTTGTTAATCTCACTGGCAATCAGTCCGATTGTCTCTGCCGCAACCAATACACCGAACAGTAACACACCTAATATCATCCTGTTTTTAGTAGACGATATGGGATGGCAAGATACATCTGTTCCTTTTTACAACAACGAGAAAACCAACCTGAACAAACGATACCATACTCCCAACATGGAGCGTATGGCTCAAATGGGAGTCCGTTTTACAGAAGCATATGCCTGTGCCGTATCATCCCCTACCCGTTGCAGTATTATGTCGGGAATGAATGCAGCACGCCATCGGGTAACCAACTGGACCCTGAACTATGATGAAAAGACAGATGCTCCCAGTGCAACCCTCGATATTCCAGACTGGAACTACAACGGCATCCAACCGGATACGGTAACCACTGCATACAATCGTAAAAATACCACACCTATTACTTCACTCCCAAAAATCTTACACGATAACGGATATTACACCATCCATTGCGGGAAAGCCCATTTTGGTGCAAAAACTACTCCGGGAGCCAATCCTGAGACAATGGGGTTCGATGTCAACATTGCCGGAGGAGCAAATGGTGCACCGGGAAGTTATCTGGGAACAGAACTGTTTGGGAAAGGAACTCCACAAGAAGTAAAAGGAATGGAGAAATATTACGGACAGGATATTTTCCTTACCGAAGCACTCACGATAGAAGCACTCGAAGCACTGAAAAAGCCTATTGCAGAGAACAAGCCGTTTTATCTGTACATGTCGCACTATGCAATACATTCGCCCTACAATAATGACAAACGTTTTTCAGGCAAATATCGCGGCAAGTTCGATGAACAGCTCCAAGCAGGTCTCAATGAAAACGAAGCCCGGTATGCAGCCCTTGTAGAAGGTATGGACAAGAGTTTGGGAGATATCTTGGACTTCCTGGAAAAGAATCCGGAAGTAAAACAGAACACCATCATACTGTTTATGTCGGACAACGGAGGACAAGGATTGAACAACGTACGACAGGGACGTGAAAACCGAGACCAGAACTTCCCGGCAAGAGCAGGAAAAGGCTCTGCTTTCATGGGAGGCGTACGCGAACCGATGATGGTATACTGGCCGGGAGTAACCGAAGGAAACTCGCTCAACGACCAGCGTGTGATGGTAGAAGATTTCTACCCCACCATACTCGAGATGGCAGGTGTTACACAATATTCTCCTGTACAGACTATCGACGGAGTCAGTTTCGTAAAAGCCTTGAAACAGCCTGCTTATCGATACGAACGTCCCATCTACTGGCATTTCCCTAACCTTTGGGGAGAAACCCAAAATACAGAAGAAGGCTACGGAGCATATTCCGCTATTTTGAAAGGAGACTATCACCTGATTTACACTTGGGAGACAGGACAAAAAAGACTATACAATGTCAGAGAAGATATCGGTGAGCAAAACGATCTCTCCAAAGTCTATCCTGAAATAGTAAATGAACTTTCGAAAGAATTGGGTAACTACCTCCGCCAAGCCAATGCTCAACGGCCTGTAATCAAAGCCACTCAAAAGGTTTGTGCATGGCCCGATGAACGATAAATTCAGATACGATACTGATAATATGCTTTAGCCGACGCCGTCGGCTGTATAATCAACGACGCCGATTCCATAATCGACTACGCCGATTGTACAGCCGACGACGTCGGCTAAAATACCAATCCATTTCCGGAATACATTGCATACACATCATAAAGGCTGGTTCACTTGATGCATCATCAAATTGAACCAGCCTTTGTTTTTATTCTAAGCTTCCGACTTAATAAACCTCCATACTCCAGCGGCAATTGCTCCTCCAAGCATAGGAGCAACAATAAACAGCCACAATTGTCCCATAGCCTGACCACCTTCCATCAAAGCTGGTCCAATACTACGGGCCGGATTCACAGAAGTACCGGTGATAGGGATACAAACAATATGTACCAATACCAGAGTAAGACCAATCACCAGACCGGCCATATTGCCGGCTCCTTTCTTCTCGTCGGTAGTACCCAATACAACCCATACAAATAATGCCGTAAACACCGTTTCGGCAAGAAATGCCTGCCACATATGTTCGGGCGCAAAGCTATTGGCACCCGTGAATGTTGGCCCTTCATGTGCACCGGTTGCTACCAGCAAGGAAAGCAACAGTGCCCCTAAAATACCGCCTACCACCTGAAACAGCATATACATCATGGCACGCTTCGTTCTCATTCTTCCCGAAAGCCATACACCCAAGGTAATAGCCGGATTTATGTGGCAACCCGAAATATTTCCTATGGTATAAGCCATAGCGACCACCGCAAGTCCGAAAGCGAAAGCCACACCCAAGGTCCCAACTCCATCACCTACCGTTCCGGCTATATTTCCAGCAAACACGGCACTGCCGCATCCCATCAATACCAGAACCAAAGTTCCGATTAATTCAGCTACATACTTTTTCATAGGCATTTTTATTTAAGTGAATAATTCAATGACCGACTGATTTTCCCTTTCATCAACTTTCTTCATCAATATACGGAAAAGCCTCTTTCTCAAAGTTATAAAAAAAGAAGAAGAATCGCACATTACAAATGCAAAAAATATCCGTCCGGCAAAAGATTCATTTACATTCAAGAAATTTATTCCATCGTATTCCGATACGATTTTGCATAGAAATAAATTGCCCGACAAAGAATAAAAAGCTATATTTGCACAAACTACTGCCCATATGTGCAGTTTAAATTTTAAATTATGGAAAAAAGTTTTTTAGCTTTTATAGAAGAAAGCATCAAAAAAAATTGGGATTTGGATGCTCTGACCGACTATAAAGGTGCAACCTTGCAGTATAAGGACGTAGCTCGTAAAATAGAGAAATTGCATATTCTGCTTGCCGAGAGCGGAATACAACCAGGCGACAAGGTAGCCATTTGCGGACGGAACAGTTCACATTGGGGAGTGGCTTTTCTGGCCATCCTGACTTATGGAGCTGTAGCAGTCCCCATTCTTCACGAATTTAAAGCAGACAATATACATAACATTGTCAATCACTCGGGCGCCCGCCTTCTCTTTGCAGGAGATGTAATATGGGAGTCGCTCGACGAAAAGGAAATGCCGCAACTGGAAGGTATTATCCTAATGACAGATTTCACATTACTGGTATGCCGCAGCAAGCAGTTGGAATACGCACGCGAGCACCTCAACGAATTGTTCGGACGTAAATTCCCTCGTAATTTCCGTCGTGAACACGTAAGTTACCGCCGTGATGAAACAGAAGAACTGGCAGTCATCAATTATACCTCTGGCACAACCAGTGCGTCCAAGGGAGTAATGATACCTTACCGTGCTTTATGGTCTAACACACAGTTCGCTTTCGAGGTTCTGCCACTCAAACCGGGAGACAGAGTGGTATCCATGCTTCCCATGGCACACATGTATGGTTTGGCTTTCGAATTTTTATACGAAGTTGCGTGCGGATGTCATGTTTACTTCCTCACCCGTATGCCAAGTCCGAAGATTATCTTCCAGGCCTTTGCAGAAGTAAAACCACATATTGTCATCGCAGTACCTCTTATTATTGAAAAGATTATCAAGAAAAACGTATTGCCTAAGTTGGAAACACTGAAAATGAAAATCCTGCTTAAGGTACCTATTATCAACGATAAGATCAAGGCTACCGTACGCGAACACATGATACAGGGATTCGGAGGTAATTTCCACGAAATTATCATAGGTGGAGCAGCCTTCAATCAGGAAGTAGAGCAATTACTGAAAAGTATTGACTTCCCTTATACGGTAGGGTACGGAATGACAGAATGTGCCCCTATTATCAGTTATGAAGACTGGAAACGCTTCAAGCCGGGATCTTGCGGAAAATCAGCTCCACGTATGGAAGTGCGTATCGACAGTCCGGACCCGGAAAATATAGTAGGAGAAATTCTGACACGAGGTGATAACGTAATGTTGGGCTACTACAAGAACCCCGAAGCAACAGCTCAGGTCATCGACAAAGACGGATGGCTGCATACTGGCGATTTAGGAGTAATGGATGCAGCAGGAAACATTACTATCAAAGGCCGTAGCAAGAATATGTTGTTAGGACCATCGGGACAAAATATTTATCCGGAAGAAATCGAGGATAAATTGGCTAATATGCCTTTGGTAGCTGAAAACATTGTCATCCAACAGGCCGACCACAAACTGACAGCACTTGTATATCCCGACTTTGAAGAAGCATATGCACAGGGAATGACTGATGCCGACATTGCGCAGGTAATGGAAAACAACCGTATAGCTTTGAATCAAGAACTTCCGGGATACTCACAGATCACTCGTATCACTATACAACCAGAAGAGTTTGAAAAAACTCCTAAAAAGAGTATCAAACGCTTCTTATATCAGGATATAAAGTAAGTTCAAATGATATCAAACAAACAACTCATAGCATTGTTCCTGTTAGGCTTTGTCCTGACAGGAACAAATAGTTCCTACTCGGCCAAGCCAAAAGGTCTCAAAAAAGGGCCTAATATGGCTCTCAATATTACCAACAAGAAAAAGGATCCTCCTCAGACTTATGTAAATATTGGCTTGCTTAGTAATTATGCCAATTTGCAAGGCTTTGGCCTCAACGCCATTTCAAGTATTACTCACCAATACGTTAAAGGAATACAAGTTGCCGGTATTACTAACGTAACAGGATTAAATATGTCCGGTCTGCAAATTGCCGGCATTGCCAACGTAACAGGAAAAACATCCAATGGAATGGTATTATCTGGATTGATGAACGTAAGCGGCAAAGAAGCCAATGGGTTTCAACTCTCCGGCATTGGTAACGTAGTCAATGGAAGCACCAGAGGATTCTTTCTTGGAGGATTGATTAATCTGAGTGGAAAATCTTCCGGTGGTGTACATATAGCCGGACTGGCCAATATCAACGGTCAGGATTATTCGGGTATGTCAATCGGTGGATTAATGAATGTAAATGGCAACAGTATCAAAGGAGTTCAACTGTCGGCTTTGCTCAATGTAGCGGGAGAAAGCAATAAAGGGGTACAGTTGGCCGGATTAGGCAATGTGACTGTCAACAATAAAGGATTACAGCTTGGACTGGCAAACTACAGCGAACAGAACAGAGGATTACAAATAGGAGTAAGCAATGTAGAAACCAAAAGAAACAGGGGCTGGCAATTGGGACTTATCAACATCAGCCAAGACAGTATTTCTGCACGGCAGATCGGACTGGTCAACTGGAATCCACGTACACGTCCCCAATTGATTATCTCCGGAGGCAATCTGAACAAGGTAAATGTAGCAGTGCGCTTTAAAAACCAACACACATATACCCAAATCGGTACAGGTGCCTATTATTTTGATACGGATGCCAAGTTTTCTTTCAGCGCGTTCTATCGTGCAGGAGTATATTATCCTATCCTCCCCCAGTTAGAAATCAGTGCCGATATGGGATATTATCATATCGAAAGCCTGAAAAACAAAGACAATGGATATCCAGCACGGTTGTATGCACTCCAGCCACGCGTCAACATTGAATATAATATAAGCAAGAAGATAGGTGTCTTTGCATCCGGTGGATACAGCTGGACAAAGACATATGGTCACAGTGGAAACTTCGACGATAAAGCTACATTCGAAGTAGGTATTATTTTATTTTAATACCTACTTCGAAAGAATATATATCAGGCATTCAAGCTGGCAGATCTTACACGACTTAATGTCTCTGGAGTCATCTGCAGCAAAGAAGCTATATAAACCAACGGAGCACGCTTCAATATTTCAGGATGAAGTTGTAAAAGACGGATATATCGCTCATAGGCCGGTTCAAAACGTAATGTATCGGCCTTTATTTGCGATTCTATCAGCGAATACTCGAAGAACTTACGGTATAATTTACCTATATCCGCATGTTGCTCTGCCAATGCCTCTACTTCGCTTTTATAAATTTCCCATACGATTGTAGGTTCCAACGTTTCAATCATCAGACGGGTCGGCTCTTCTTTCAAATAGCTCTCCAGACAAATCACCATCCCCCCCTCATATGCAATATGCTCGGTTAAATCTTTATCATATTTAAAATAAAACTGTCGCGTCATACCTTTTTCTATATAACGCATGCATTTGCAATACTCACCTTCGTTCAGAACACGCTCGCCTTTTTTATATTTTCTGCATACAAGAATATCTGCCAAGGCATGTATACTTTCCTTTTTCAACAAAACATGGTACTGAGCAGCAATGCTCCGTACTATTTCAACACTGGTTGTCATAAGTTTCTAAAGTTTATTTTACTTTTATCTTATCAAATCCTTCTCCGAAAACACCAATTACAGCACTTTGAGAGACAAAAGCATGAGGATCTATATCTTTAATTAAGCGAAAAATAGTACTAGACTCACGTTTCTTAGCCAGCACAAACATCATCTTCACATTATTTTGAGTATAACAACCTACGCCATCAATGAAAGTAACTCCACGATGCAGGTCTTTATTAATACGGCGTCCTATTTCTTCATACTTAGAAGATATAATGAAAAACTGCACAGACTGGCGGGCACTGTTTACAACTTGATCCAAGACAAAACTGGAAATAAACAATACTGTATATCCGTATACTACCTTTTCCCAATCATGCAGCACCAGATAACTGGATGAAATGATAATCACATCACATATTAATATCACTCGACCTAGTGTGATATCACGATACTTATTGACTATTGCGGCAATGATATCTGTACCACCCGTACTTCCATTGGCAGAAAATGCTACACCAATACCACCCCCACAAAACGAAGCTCCCAACACACATGCCATAAACGGCTGATCGTGAATCAAGCCTTCTTTAAAAAAGCTCTGAATAACCCCTAAGATTGCAGTCAATACAAACACGGCAAATATCGTTTTCAAACAAAACTTCAAGCCCAGTATTTTCAAAGCCAGTAATAATAGCAGAAAATTAATAATCAAATAGGTATATTGAACAGGAAAACCTGTAGCCCAATAGACTATAGATGCAATACCCGGTACCGCACCCGATGGAATATCACTAGGCAGAAGGAATGCAGTCCAGCCAATACCATACATCACCATACCCAAAGCTATCATTAAATAATCTTTGGTTTCTCTCAAAATTTTCTGTTTACGAGTAGCAGATAAAGCCTGATTCATTGTCGTTGTTCTATTTAAAATTCAGTACAAAAATAGAAAAAAACCTAAATATAAAGGCAGAACATTTTATATTTTTCCAGAAAGACACAAAGAATACGTTAAAACAATCTTTATGTAAAAATCCATAAAACAAAATCTTTTGCAAATGACATAAAATTCGTATTTTTGCAGCAAAATAGTTTTTACTATTAAATTATGGCATTAGTAAACGAACATTTCCTCAAGCTACCTGACCAATACTTTTTTTCTGAAGTGACAAAAAAGGTCAATTCCTTCAAGGTAACTCACCCTAAGGCACACATCATCGACTTAGGCTCAGGAGATGTCTCCCTTCCTCTTCCTCAAGCAGTTGTCAATGCCATGCACAAAGCAGCCGAAGAATTTACCAGTTCACACAGCTTTCACGGATATGCCCCCAGACAAGGCTATCCATTCCTTATCGAAGCTATTCTCAAGAATGATTATCTGTCCAGAGGTGTATCACTCGAACCCAGTGAAATATTCATCAATGACGGAGCAAAGACCGACATTGGTAATATCGGGGATATTTTGAGACATGATAACAGTATCGGAGTTACCGACCCGATTCATCCATGCTATATTGAATCGAATGTGATGTGTGGACGAGCCGGATGTTTTGAAGAAGAAGGTTTATGGAGTAATGTCGTTTATCTGCCTTGTACACCCGAGAGCCAGTTCATGCCTCATATTCCCTCTCAGCGGATTGACATAATCTATTTATGCTATCCCAATGATCCGACAGGAGTTGCCATGAACAAGACAGAGCTGAAGAAATGGGTAAATTATGCCATTGAAAATGATGCCTTGATAATGTACGACTCAACCTATGAGGCTTACATACAAGATCCGGATATTCCTCACTCCATCTACGAAATAAAAGGAGCTAAAAAAGTAGCAATAGAGTTTAGAAGTTTCTCCAAAACAGCTGGTTTTACCGGAGTAAGATGTGGATATACAGTTATCCCAAAAGAAGTCACGGCTACCACACTGCAAGGAGCACGCATTATGCTCAACAAATTATGGAACCGGCATCGCTCCATCAAATTCAATGGTGCATCTTACATCAGTCAGCGTAGCGCAGAAGCACTATACACATCCGAAGGAAAGAAACAAGTAAAAGAATTTGTATCTTATTACATGCACAATACACAACTGATGAAAGATATGCTTTCACAAACAAGCCTGTCTTTCTTCGGTGGAAATCATGCACCTTTCTTCTGGATAAAAGCTCCCGGCCATCTTAACTCCTGGCAATTCTTCGAGACTTTACTCTATGAAACCAATATTGTAGGAACTCCTGGAATTGGATTTGGACAAAACGGGAATGAATATCTCCGCTTAACGGCTTTCAATACTACCGAACAGTGTAAAGAAGCCATGCAGCGTATACAACAATGGGCTAAACAATAAGCAACTAAAATAAAAACAACAATAAAAACAACTTTAGGTATTATGTCAAAATTAAGATTCAGAGTAGTAGAACAGGCTTTTCACAAAAAACCGGTTGAAGTACCTTCACCAGCAGAACGCCCCAGTGAATACTTCGGCAAGTACGTGTTCAACCGCGAAAAGATGTTCAAATATCTGCCAAGCAAAGTCTATAATAAACTAATCGACGTAATAGACAACGGAGCAACACTTGATCGCAATATTGCCGACGAAGTAGCCAATGGTATGAAAAGATGGGCCATTGAGATGGGAGTTACTCATTATACTCACTGGTTCCAACCACTGACCGAGGGTACTGCAGAGAAGCACGATGCATTTGTGGAGCACGATGGAAAAGGTGGCATGTTGGAAGAGTTTTCAGGAAAACTGCTCGTACAGCAAGAATCAGACGGTTCATCTTTCCCCAATGGAGGTATCAGAAACACATTCGAAGCACGTGGATACAGTGCATGGGATCCTTCATCTCCAGTATTCATTGTAGATGATACATTGTGTATTCCTACTATTTTTATTTCATATACAGGTGAATCTCTGGACTACAAGACTCCATTGCTGAAATCTATCAGAGCGGTCACAAAGGCAGCGCTGGACGTAGTACACTATTTCGATCCTTCTGTAAAGAAAATCATTTCTTACTTGGGATGGGAACAAGAATATTTCCTTGTAGACGAAGGTCTTTATGCAGCACGCCCGGACTTATTGCTCACCGGACGTACCTTGATGGGACACGAAGCATCTAAGAACCAGCAGTTGGAAGACCATTATTTCGGTGCAATTCCAAGCCGTGTAGCAGCTTTCATGAAAGAACTGGAAATCCAATCATTGGAATTAGGTATTCCGGTAAAGACACGCCATAATGAAGTTGCCCCCAATCAGTTTGAGTTGGCTCCAATTTACGAAGAATGTAACTTGGCAGTAGACCATAACATGCTGGTGATGTCGTTGATGCGTAAAATCGCCCGCAATCATGGTTTCCGCGTACTGCTCCACGAAAAACCATTCAAGGGAGTAAACGGTTCAGGTAAACACAACAACTGGTCATTGGGTACAGACAATGGAGTGTTGCTGATGGCACCAGGTAAAACATCTGAAGAAAACTTGCGCTTCATTACCTTCGTTGTAAATACCCTGATGGCAGTATACCATCATAACGGATTGCTGAAAGCTTCCATCATGAGTGCAACCAACGCGCACCGTCTGGGAGCACACGAAGCGCCTCCTGCAATTATTTCTTCTTTCTTGGGTACACAGCTTAGTAAAGTGCTGGATCATTTGGAAGAAAGCACCAGCAACGACCTGGTATCTTTGGGAGGCAAGCAAGGAATGAAACTGGATATTCCACAGATTCCGGAATTGCTTATCGATAATACCGACCGCAACCGTACTTCACCGTTTGCATTTACAGGAAACCGTTTCGAATTCCGTGCACCGGGTTCGGAAGCCAACTGTGCAAGTGCCATGATAGCCTTGAACACAGCCATGGCTGAACAGTTGATACGTTTCAAAGAAGATGTAAACGAACTGATTGAAAAAGGCGAGCCTAAGATTTCTGCTATCATTCAGGTAATCCGTAAATACATCAAGGAATGTAAGCCTATCCGCTTCGATGGCAACGGATACAGCGACGAATGGAAAGAAGAAGCAGCACGCAGAGGTTTGGATTGTGAAACAAGTTGCCCGATTATCTTCGACAACTACCTGAAACCGGAAACAATACGTATGTTCGAATCTACAGGAGTAATGAACCGTAAAGAGCTCGAAGCACGCAACGAAGTAAAATGGGAAATGTATACCAAGAAAATCCAGATTGAAGCACGCGTGTTGGGCGATTTGGTTATGAACCACGTAGTACCGGTTGCTATCGAATACCAGACCAAACTGATAGACAACGCTTACAAAATGAAATCTCTCTTCTCTGCAGAAGAAGCAGCAAGCCTGTCGGCAGAAAATCTGGCTATCATCAAGGAGATTGCAGAACACACTGCTTTCATCAAAGAACAGGTAGATGCAATGGTAGAAGCACGTAAAGTTGCCAACCGCATCACAGAAGAACGTGCCAAAGCGATTGCTTACCACGACAACATTGCCCCCATGCTGGAACAGATACGTTACCACATCGACAAGCTGGAACTGATTGTTGACGACCAGATGTGGACATTGCCCAAATACCGCGAATTGTTGTTCATCCGATAAGATACAAATCAACGTATTATAAGCCACATACACCCGCCGGCCTTCACATAAGTAAGGCTTGCGGGTGTATTTTCTTTATTGTCGTATAAAAAACGCATAAACTAACCCTTGCAATAAACAAAAGTACGTATCTTTGCGCCATGGAATGGTTATATGATTTATTTTTCAATCACTCCGCTTTGCAGGCAGTTGTCATTCTGTCAGTAATTATAGCATGCGGATTAGGCCTCGGTAAAATTCATATTTGTGGAATTTCACTGGGAGTTACCTTTGTTTTTTTCATGGGTATTCTGGCTGGTCATCTCGGATTCTCCATTGATCCTCAGATGCTCACCTATGCAGAAAGTTTTGGATTAGTACTTTTCGTATACGAACTTGGGCTACAAGTTGGCCCCGGTTTTTTCAGTTCCTTTCAGAAAGGAGGATATAGACTTAATTTACTGGGATTAGGAGTTATCCTGTTAGGCACCATTATGGCTGTAACCTTAAGCAAGACCACCTCCATTTCCCTGCCCGACATGGTGGGAATCCTATGCGGTGCCACAACCAATACTCCGGCACTCGGTGCCGCCCAGCAAACTCTCAAGCAGTTGGGTGAACCTACCAGCGGAGCTGCACTAAGTTGTGCAGTCACCTATCCGTTAGGAGTAGTCGGTGTCATTCTGGCCATCATTGTGGTACGAAAACTCTTTGTCCGTCCGAAAGATCTGGAAGAACAGGAACACGATGACCCCAATCATACTTACATTGCTACCTTTCAGGTACACAATCCGGCTATCTTCAACAAAAGTATTCAGGACATAGCCAAGATGAGTTATCCCAAATTCGTCATCTCACGAATCTGGAGAGAAGGTATGGTAAGTATTCCTACTTCTGACAAAATCCTGAAAGAAAACGACCGTCTGTTAGTCATCACAACCGAGAAAGATGCTCCGGCTCTGACTATTCTATTCGGAGAACAGGAAAACCGCGACTGGAACAAGGAAGACATCGACTGGAATGCCATAGACAGCCAACTTATTTCAAAGCATATTATCATATCGCGACCGGAAATAAACGGAAAGAAACTGGGAGCTTTGCGCCTGCGTAACACATACGGTATCAACATCAGCCGTGTACTGCGCAGCGGTGTACAACTACTGGCCACTCCGGGACTTATCTTGCAGTTGGGAGACCGTCTGACCGTAGTAGGCGAAGCAGCTGCCATTCAGAATGTAGAAAAAGTGTTGGGAAATAGAGTCAAGACCTTAAAAGACCCGAACCTTGCTTCCATCTTTATCGGTATTGTATTAGGACTGATTGTAGGGTCCATACCTATTGCCATTCCGGGCATCAGTTCTCCGGTGAAGTTAGGACTGGCGGGAGGACCTATCATTATCGGTATCTTGATTGGTGCCTATGGTCCACGCTTCCATCTGCTTACTTACACCACACGCAGTGCCAACCTGATGCTGCGCGGTATAGGTCTGTCGCTCTATTTGGCCTGTCTGGGACTTGATGCCGGAGCACAGTTCTTCGAAACTGTCATGCGCCCGGAGGGTGCTTTATGGGTAGGCATCGGCTTCCTTATCACCTTTATTCCGGTTGTCATCATGGCCTTGGTCGCATTACGCTTTTGCGGTCTCGATTTTGGCAATACCTGCGGAATGCTCTGCGGAAGTATGGCCAATCCGATGGCACTGAATTATGCCAACGATATTATTCCCAACGATAATCCTTCTGTAAGCTATGCTACTGTCTACCCTCTCGGCATGTTTACCAGAGTCATTATCGCACAACTTATTTTAATGTTCTTTCTATAACTTAATCTGACCCATGAACATATACAAGCAAATTACTCCCGAAATCATCAAGCAGGACCTCCGTTATCTGGAGTTGCTGTCACATAATTTCCCTACCATTGCTGCTGCAAGTACGGAAATCATCAATCTGGAAGCAATCATGAACCTTCCTAAAGGTACGGAACATTTTCTGGCCGACCTGCACGGCGAGTATGAAGCTTTCCAGCATGTACTGCGAAATGCTTCGGGTGCCATCAAACGCAAGGTAAACGAAATCTTCGGCAATACCCTGCGCGAGACAGAAAAGAAAGAAATCTGCACACTGATTTACTATCCGGAACAAAAGCTTCAGCTGGTAAAGGAAACAGAAACAGATATTGTAGACTGGTATGTCATCACCCTGAACCAGCTGGTAAAGGTATGCCAGAATGTGTCATCCAAATATACACGTTCAAAAGTACGTAAAGCTTTGCCCGAAGAATTCTCGTACATTATTCAGGAGTTGCTTCACGAAAGCAGTATCGAACCCAACAAGCAGGCTTATATCAATGTCATTATACGCACCATCATCGATACACACCGTGCCGATGAATTCATTATTGCAATGTGCAACCTGATTCAGCGTCTGACAATCGACTCACTGCACATCTTGGGCGATATCTTCGACCGTGGTCCCGGACCGCATATCATCATGGATATCTTGTGCAACTACCATAACTTTGACATCCAATGGGGGAACCACGATATTTTATGGATGGGTGCTGCAGCAGGCAACGACTGCAACATAGCCAACGTACTGCGTCTGGCTATGCGCTACGGCAACCTTTCTGCACTGGAAGACGGATACGGTATCAACCTGTTGCCGCTTGCCACTTTTGCAATGGAAGCCTATGCCAATGACCCATGTACCAGTTTCTTCCCCAAAATAGACAAGGAAGCCAGCCCTTACAACGAAAAGACAATCCGCCTCATCGCACAGATGCACAAAGCCATCAGTGTGATTCAGTTCAAACTGGAAGCCGAAATCATACAGCGCCGTCCGGAATTCCGAATGGAAGACCGTATGTTGTTACACTGTATCAATTTCGAACGAAAGACATTGATACTGAACGGAAAAGAATATGAAATGAGAGACTGTTACTTCCCTACAGTCGATCCGGCCAATCCATATAAACTGACCGAAGAAGAACAGGAAATTGTAACCAAACTGCACCATTCTTTCACCAGCAGTGAAAAATTGCGCAAGCACATGAAATGCCTGTTCCGCTATGGCTGCATGTACAATGTATGCAACTCCAATCTGCTGTATCATGCCTCCATGCCTCTAAACGAAGACGGCAGTCTGAAAGAAGTAGATATTGCAGGTAAACGGTACAAAGGAAAAGCACTTCTGGAACGGGTAGGACAACTCATCCGACAGGCTTATTTCGACGACAACGAAAGTAAAGAAAAGGCATTTGCTTTAGACTACGTATGGTACCTGTGGTGCGGAAAAGATTCTCCAGCCTTCGATAAAAGCAAAATGGCGACTTTTGAACGTTACTTCTTAAGCGATAAAGAAACACATAAGGAAGTAAAAGGTTATTACTACGAACTGCGCAACCGTGAGGATGTATGCGACATGATTATGGATGAGTTCCAGGTAGAAGGCGAGCATCGTCACATCATTAACGGACACGTACCTGTAAAGGCTGTCAAAGGAGAAAAGCCGATCAAGGCCAATGGTAAACTGATGGTGATTGACGGAGGATTCTCGAAAGCCTACCAACCGGAAACAGGTATAGCCGGCTATACACTGGTTTACCACTCACGCGGTTTCCAGCTGGTACAGCATGAACCCTTCACCTCTACGCAGAAAGCCATTGAAGAAGGCCAGGACATCAAGTCGACTACCCAGTTGGTAGAAATGAGCAGCAAACGCATGATGGTAAAAGACACCGACAAGGGAAAAGAATTGAGTATTCAGATAGAAGACCTGAAAAAGCTGCTGGTTGCCTATAACACCGGCATCATAAAGGAAAAAGCACTTTAATGACAATCGGAGCAATCCGTTTCATACACATACAGAAAACCGGGATTCACTGAACAGTGAATCCCGATTTCTTTTAAGCCACCACACAACCGGCAAATAATCAATATGACACCTGAATAACGATTTTGCTATCCAAAACAAGAAAATTCCACTTTTCAGCTAACACACATTCTGCACAAAACACAGCTTCACGCTACTTTATGACCCTTTAAAAGAGGGTTAAACCATGCTGTACAACAGCTTTTTCAAGCTTATTTCACCATCAAATACGACTTGTATCGAAGGCTTACGATACCTGTACCGATTGCTTACGCGACAAGTCACGTACACTTACGCTATCAGTCGCGTATATCAACACGACAAAAAATGGGATTTTCGCCCTCCAATTCATAGGTAAAATCTCTTTTTCACCTTATTGTATACATTTACCGACTTTAAAACTCATCTATTTCAAAAAGACAAAAAGTATCCGCTTCCAGCCATTACACTACAAAAAGCTACACTTTAACACCTTTAAAAAGATAGAATAAGCAAAACAGTCAATTAAGGTTTCATTCGGATTTCAGAGAACCTCCAAAAACGGGCAAATTTGCAAGCGTCCTCGTATCCGAGTCCAAATAAAGCCGTGTAGAGCGGTCTGATTTGACATTTTGTCAACTTCCTTCTGTGCCCACCAGCCTCATCCGAGAAAGTTACATTTTGTCACTTTCATTTTCAACTACAGTTCTCCTTCCGTATTCTCTCCCCTCCTTTCAGGAAATCAGACCTTTGTTCTTCCCCAGCCTCTTATAACAAGATAAAACGAAAGATGCCTGCTATTTCTTCTTCAGACTAAAACAGAAATTAATACCGATGCCCACATTCAGTTCACGGCCCAGTGTGCTGCTACGATAAGAATAAGGTTGCATACCCGTTTCTGTTTCCAGTAACAAATAACTCTCGGCGGAAGTCAAAGGCTGTCTGTACAAGACATCAAAAGTAATTGCAAAAAGAGGAGTCAGACGATACTGTGTCATGATGCCTACGTCCATACAGAATGTTTTTCCGTCACTTTCCAGACGCAGCTCACCATCCGACTCTTTCTTACGATTATATCCGTAAAAATTCTGTCCTATCCCTACGCGGGGATAACATTGCCAGCGCGTTCCCTCCAAACGGTACACTCCCCCTACGCTATAACCTATATGGAAGTAGCTTAAAGGAGAGATAGCCGAAACAAAACCCTCCAAAAAGTCACTATGCTCCAGTTTGCTTACATAGTATTTCACGCGGAAATCGGCATACCATCCCCAGCGTGCCCCACACAGATGAGTAAGCCGGATATCTTCTGCAGGAGCTACAGAAGGAGGTTCCCCAAAAATCCTTGCAGCCGGATTATCGGAATGATGAGCCAAGTCGATACTTCCCACAAACGTTGTACTCAGATGAAGTTGCCGCTGATAACGCAAGGCTTCCAGTTTCTGCACATTTGCGCTTTTCTCTTGAGCATATAGAGGAGTCGTTACGAACATCAAGCCTCCTACACACAGTTTGACAAATCGGAAATTCATAATTATACTTTTGAACAGTCTGTTTCTACCTATATTTTTTTCCAGTCCAAGCCCGACTGCAGACAATCAATACAGTAGGGATCAGACAGATATATCTCATCAGTCCATAAATGTAAGACTATATTTCCAATTAACAAACTCCCTGCATCATTTCTTTTTCCAGGCAATTCCATCAGGCATATACATATGCCTCTCCTTCATGTATTTCTCTCAATCCAAACGCTTTCCCTTCTCTCTATTACGAAACTCTTTGGGGGTAATTCCTGTATGCTTCTTAAAGAAGCGACTCAGATACGAAGAATCCGGGAAACAACAAATTCCTGCAACCTCTTCTACCGACAAATCCAGTTTATTCAGCTGGACTTTGATCTCAACGGTCAGCTGTTCATCAATCAACTCCTTCGGCGTTTTTCCTTTCGAATACTCCACGGTTATCTCATTCAAATAACGGGAGGAAATACAGAGCCTGTCTGCATAAAACCCGATCTGATGTTCTCGCAGAGCATGTTCGTGAATCAGATGCATAAAGCGGTGAAACAATAATTGCTTGCGAGTATACGAACGAGCTACTGATACATATGTATCCGGTATTGTACTGAAAATCCACATCAGCATACTCTGCAGGAAATTCAATTCCAGCCGTTCCTTGAAAAGACCGGCCGGCTGAGTGAAAAGCATTTTGGCCATATCCAGCCACAGATTGACTTTCTCCCAACTCTGAGCATCTTTCTCCTGTCCGTGATTGTACAAAGGAAATTCTCGCATGTAATTGAAAAAGGTTGTATCCAAAGAAACGGCAGCCTGCAGAAACACCCGCTTGGGATAAAGTACCATCCTTACCTGAAAATCATCGGAGGAATGAAGCAATTGCATGATACTTCCATCCCAGAAAATAATCTCGGACATCTCCTGCAAATGAAAGCATTGGGCACCTGTAGAAATAACTCCGTTGCCATGCACACACAGTATTTGCACCCCACAATTAAAATAAAGCGGAGACGGCAACAGAAAATCCAAATTACTTTCCTCGTAATAGATTCCGGAAAGAGAAGACAATAAAGAAGTATCCATCGCAAACTGACTTTTATGAAACAAAAGTAGCTATTTCAAGCCAATATTATACCTTAATTGTTCCGTTTATGAAAAAAACTGCGCAGAAAATGGTATCCGACATCCCCTATACATTATCTATTTTTGCATCGTTTTTCAAACATCCTATTTTTATGACACAAAACAACTCTCAACTATTTATTCTGGTATTTTTAGGAATGCTTACAGCATTTGGTCCCTTTGTAACCGACATGTATCTTCCCACCTTACCTGCAATGACCGGTTATTTCCACACCACTTCTTCGCAGGTGCAGCTGGGACTTACAGCAAGTATGATAGGTCTGGCTGTGGGACAATTGTTTTTCGGACCACTGAGCGATAAATACGGGCGACGCCCTCCTCTACTTGCAGCTTTGATTCTGTTTTTATTGTCTACCATAGGTTGCCTCTGTTCGGAACGGATTATGCAATTTGTAGGATGGCGCCTTGTACAGGGTATAGCTGGAGCAGGTGGCATTGTGATTTCCCGCTCCATTGCTGCAGACAAATACTCTGGAAAAGAACTGGCAAAAATGCTGGCAATCATTGGAGCCATCAACGGAGTAGCTCCCGTAGCAGCTCCCATTGCAGGAGGAAGTATGGCCGACAGTACGGGATGGCAAGGAATATTCTGGACCTTATTCGTATTAGGCATTATCCTGTTGGCAGGCTGTATGCATTTTCAGGAATCACTTCCACGTACCCGACGACCTCATACAGAATGGAAAGATGTATATATTAATTTCATCAAGGTAATCCATAACCGCCGTTACATGTACTACATTCTCCAGTTTGGTTTCGGACAAGGAGTATTGTTTGCCAACATTGCTTCTGCACCTTTTATCATGCAGGAGCATTATGGATTCTCTCCCATGATGTTCAGCATTTGCTTTGGTATCAATGCCATTTCCATCGTGATTTCGGCTGCTTGTGCAGTCAAATTTCCCCATCCAGAACAAGCGCTGTATCGGGGTAGTATGGGAATGGTTGTCGTCTCAGCACTGCTTTGCATAGCCCTTGGTTCTGAATGCAGCTTTTGGATTTATGAAGTCCTTCTGATAGGCCTGCTCTCCATGTTAGGACTGACCTTTACGGCTTCAAACACATTGGCCATGGACAGCGAACGTAACCATGCGGGTATGGCATCTGCACTGCTGGGAGCCTTAGGATTTGCATTCGGGGGTATCGTTTCGCCTATTGTAGGACTGGGAAATATCATGACATCTACCGGTATTGTATTTCTGGTGGGTTCGGTATGTTCTTTCCTCTGTACCCGTATGGCTTTACGACGCACACTTGCTTTAGCACAATATTATAAGAAGTAAAATGTCGTCTTGATGACATAAAAAATGTCCGGCTGCTCCCATAGAAGGAACAACCGGACATTTTTATTTCAGATGAGTTTATTGGTCCACAAGGAACACTGCTCTTACACAATCTTATTGGTCACTCTATCCGGAAAAACCACAGTCGGTTTAAACGACTTGGCTTCCTCGAAATCCATCAAAGCGTACGACATGATAATAACCACATCGCCTACCTGCACCTTACGTGCTGCAGCACCATTCAAACAGATGCATCCGGAACCACGCTCACCTTTTATAATATAGGTTTCGAAACGTTCGCCGTTATTATTATCTACGATTTGCACCTTTTCTCCTGCAATCATATTGGCTGCATCCATCAAATCTTCATCGATAGTAATACTACCCATGTAATTTAAGTTGGCTTCGGTGACAGTTACGCAATGAATTTTCGATTTCAAGACTTCTATCATCATCGCTTTAATTACTCCTTATATTTTATATTATCAATTAAACGTACTTCACCGCAGAACACAGTAATACATCCCACAATATAATGGCTGTCTTCCCAATTTGTCACTGTCTGCAAAGTATTTCCATCTACCACTTCAAAATACTCCAGTTCCAATCCTTCTGCTTCGGCAATCGCTGCTTCTACAAATTGCTTTGTTTCTGCCAATGTATGAGTTTTTCCATACTCCACACTATCAAACAGAGTTTTTGAAATCTTCAATGCCTGCACACGCTGTTCTGCAGACAAACGTGCATTACGACTGCTCAAAGCCAATCCGTCTGCTTCGCGGACAATCGGACAACCTACAATTTCCAAGTCGAAAGGATACTTGCGCACCATTTCCCGGATAATAGCCAACTGCTGGAAGTCTTTCTCGCCAAAATACGCACGGGTAGGCTCCACAATCAAGAACAATTTGCTCACAATCTGACAAACCCCATTGAAGTGTCCCGGACGGTATTTACCTTCCATCACGGTATCCAGCGGAGCATAGCTGAACTGACGTGTATCCGGTTCGGGATAGATTTCTTCAACAGAAGGAGCAAATACAAAATCAGCTCCACATGCCTCCAGCAACGCGCAGTCGGCATCCAGCGTACGCGGATATTTCAGCAAATCATTCTTATCATTAAACTGAGTAGGGTTTACAAAATCACTGACCACTACTACATCATTTTCGGCCACTGCCCGCTTAACCAGCGAAGCGTGTCCATCGTGCAAAGCTCCCATTGTAGGAACCAAGCCAATCGTTTTACCTTCTTTCCGAAGCACATCCAGTGCTACACGAAGTTCGTGAATTGTTTGAATTAATTTCATTTATACCAGCTTTTAAACTTATGAAATTCTAAAACCGCGGCAAAGTTAGACCTTATTTACCACATAATCAAAGAAGATTGCGAAAAAGAACACATAAAATTATCAACTTATTCCAAGTCACCTGTTCACATCAGATTGTACACAATACTTATTATCAGCCCATTAACATACTATAAGGAATAATTAATTGATTCTCATACCCCCCCTTTTGTTATTTTTTTATATCTTTGCAGCAGATTATGAGCAACAATAAAACAATGAGCGCGAAAAAAGTATTATTCATCACACAAGAAATTACTCCTTACGTACCCGAAAGTGAATTATCGTTAATAGGTCAAAACCTGCCACAGGCCATTCAAGACAAAGGCCGTGAAATCCGAACATTTATGCCTAAGTGGGGCTATGTAAATGAACGCAGAAATCAATTACATGAAGTGATTCGTTTGTCAGGGATGAATCTGATCATTGATGAAACAGACCATCCGCTGATCATCAAAGTAGCTTCTATCCAGGCTGCTCGCCGACAGGTTTATTTCATTGACAATGATGATTATTTCCAGCACCGATTGATGACTACCGACGAAGATGGCAATGAATATGAAGACAATGGCGAACGCGCCATATTTTATGCCAGAGGTGTTCTTGAAACAGTAAAAAAACTGCGCTGGTGTCCGGATGTAATTCACTGTCACGGATGGATGAGTGCTATGGTTCCATTGTATATAAAGAAAGCATACTGTGACGAACCTTCATTCAGAGACTCAAAAGTTGTATTTTCGGTGTATAGTGATGGATTCAAATCTAATTTAGCACCCAACTTTACCGAACAATTATTATTAAAAGGCATTACTCCTGAAGATGTTAAAATGATTAATTCTCCCGTTAATTACGAAGAATTATGTAAATTAGCCGTCGCTTATTCTGATGGAGTAGTACAAAACAGTGAACACGTCAACCAGAATATCATAGACTATGCAAAGAGTCTGAATATTCCAGTCATCGGTTACGAAGCTGACGAAACTGCGTTTGCAGATGCATGCGATGCATTGTACGACAAAGTAACAGAAGATGCCGAATAAAAATTAATGTAAAAAATTAAACCATGAAAGTGAAGTTCTTGGCAGCCATGGGATTGGCTGCTGCCCTCTATAGTTGTGATGACCAAACTACCGGAATAGGTCAGTTTGTAGCCGATGGAGACCAGATAGAAGCATTTGCAGAAACCTATCCGGTAAAAACGGCTACACGTACACTCGACCGTGTCTATTCACGTTCCAGCACTGCTTATTTGGGTAAATTTACAGACAAAGAATTTGGTGAACTGAAAGCAGGATTTCTGGCGCAAATCAATTGTCCGGAAGGTTATAAGTTTCCAGAACGACTGGAAAAAATAGACTCTGTAACACTGGAGTTTTATTACAACAATTATTTTGGAGACTCATTGGCTTCACTTCGTGTAAAGGTAAAAGAGCTTGAAACTCCTTTCGAAGACGACGGTACACACAAAGAGTGGTATTATACAGACTACGACTTCAGCAATAGCAACGACTGGACTTATAAAAGCGAACCTTTGGGTTTAAAAGATTATTCTGCCTACGACAAAACGGTAAGCGATTCTATACACAATACCAGCGATTACTATCCAAGCATCTCTGTACGGGTAAACGAAGACTTTGTAAACAGATTGTCTGAAGCAGCCAAAGAACAGCAAAGAGAAGGTGGTGAAGATTACTTTAAGGATGCACAAACATTCATTAATCACGTCTTCCCCGGATTTTATGCTGAAATAACCAATGGTGATGGCTCTATTGTATATATAGAAGATATATGGTTGCGTATGCAGGCTAAATATTGGATTAAGAACAGTGCCGGAGATAAAGATTCTTTGGCTACCACTTATATTCCATTTGCTGCATCAAAGGAAGTCTTTATGTCAACTAACTTCCACAATGCGAATTTCGACAGTCAAATGCAAGATGAAAAGGGTACTTATCTGAAAACTCCTGCTGGCTTGTGTACGGAAATGACTTTACCTTTGCAGAAAATCTTCGAAAGCGAACATTATCAGGATACATTAAATGCGGTATCTATTTCACTTCCGAAATACAAGAACGAAAGTGAAAGTAAATATAAAATGGGAACTCCATCTTATCTGATGCTGATACAGGAGTCTGAAATGATCGATTTCTTCGAGCAAAACAAAACGATTGACAACAAGAGTTCTTTTATTGCTTCTTATGACAGCAAAACCAACTCTTATTCATTCACTAAGTTGAACCGACTCATCAGCCGGATATTCAGCGAAATCAAGCCAGATAAAAACACCAATAACTGGGAGGAACTGGAAGAACAACATAAAGTATTGCTGATACCGGTTAATATCAGTTTGGATTCTCAGAACAATATCATTGGTGTAGAACATGATTTAAGTGTAAGCTCTGCACGACTCGTAAGAGGAACAGGGGATACAGAAGATATTAAGATGAATATTATTTATACGCGTCCTAAACTTCATTAAACTACATATTACAAAGATAAAAAGGCTACTCACAAACGAGTAGCCTTTTTTATTTCTATCAATTATTTCATCAGATAAAAGAAACCACTTATCGCTTTTAAACATAAAGGGAAAGATTCTAAACAACAGAATCTTTCCCTTCAACACAAGCTTTTATCTTTCTAGATAGGTTTTTATTCCTTATTTTGCGGCTTTCTTAGCAGATGCTTTTTTAGTTGCAGTAGCCTTTTCTCCCGCAGCTTTTGTAGAAGCAGCTTTCTTTGCAGCTGTTTCCTTCTTTCCTGCAGCAGCTTCAGCCTTCTTCAAGGCAGCCTGAAGTTTAGTCACCTCTTCTGTCAACTGAGTCAGTTCTTCACCCTGATTCTTGATTGTTGTCAGCAATGAGCCCAACTCTTCATTATCCATATCAACAGGATACAATGCATTTACGCGAGCTATAAAGTCGCCCAATATATTCATATAGTTTGTAAATGCATCATAAGGAGAATCATAAATTCCACGATTCAAGCCCACTCCTGTATCCTTTGTAGTCATGAAACGGAAGTTGTTACTAGCCTGCAGATAATCCCAATCCTGCTTGATTCGACGGTCATTACACAAATAAACACGTTCAGCTACACCATACAATTTATTGAAAGCCTCACGCTGCATTACGTTACCCAACCATGGGCTGATATCTCTTTCTTCGTCTGTCCAAGACATCGGATAAGGAACATCCACCATGTCTACAGATTTCAGTTTCGATACAATTTCGCTCGGAGTAGAGAAAGTTATACCTTTCTGTTTTGCACATACAGGCAATGCCTTCAAGAACTCCAGGATGTTAGAAGACAGCGGTTGAGCCATACCCAAAGCAGAGAGTTCCATAAACAGATTGATTACCTGTTCATTTTCAGGCATAGAAGCAATCCATCCAATATACTTATCGGCAAACAGCGGATATTCATTCCATTCAGTATTAGAGAAACGTAAACTAATATCGTCCGATAATTTAAAATCACGCATCAAAAGTTTCAGATTCGGATTTTCAGCACAATGATACAGATAGTGCGGACTCTTCCATCCCAACACATGTTTTGCACCTTCTACCAACATACCCTTGAATCCCATGTCAGCTACGATACCACCAATTTCGTTGGTATAAATCAAACTGGAGTTACGGAATACCTTCGGTTCCTTTCCGAAATAATCTTTAATCTTACGGCTCATGCGTCCTACTTCTTCGCGGAAACAATCTTCATTTGCCAATGAAGAAAGACCGTGAGAATAAGGTTCACACAAGAATTCACAACATCCTGTATTATTCAGTTCATGCAACAGTTCAATTACTGCCGGAGCATGAATTTCCAACTGTTCCAAGGCAACTCCAGAAATAGACAAAGCAACCTTAAACGCTCCGCCATTTTCCTTGGCCATTTCAATCAGCGTTTTCAACGCCGGAATATAAGAACGTTCAGCTACTTCATTAATTCCCTGTTCATTGGCATAATCATCATAATAATAATGATCGGTACCTATTTCGAAGAAACGATAACGTTTCAAATGTATGATTTGATGTATTTCAAAGTAAAGACAGATTGTTTTCATAATGATTCAGATTTTTATTATTTACCATAGTTTTTCAAGACCTGCTCATACAGGTTACGGACTTTCAGACCTACTTTTTCCCAAACGATTCCATCTACCTCTTTCTTTCCTTCGTCACGCAAATATTCGTACAACGCCGGATTGGTACAAATAGAGTGAATAGCATCGGCCATAGCATGAATATCCCAATAATCTGTTTTAATACATTTCTCAAGGATTTCAGCACAACCCGATTGTTTAGATATGATAGTAGGTACACTACACTGCATGGCTTCCAACGGAGATATACCAAAAGGTTCAGATACAGAAGGCATAATATATACATCACTAGCCTTCAACACTTCATATACCTGCTTACCTTTCATAAATCCCGGGAAATGGAAACGATCTGCAATACCTCTTTCTGCAGCCAGTCTGATCATCGCATTCATCATATCACCACTACCTGCCATTACGAAACGGATATTACGGCTACGCTTCAATACAAGCGCTGCTGCTTCTACGAAATATTCCGGTCCTTTCTGCATGGTAATACGTCCCAAGAATGTAACAATCTTCTCTTTCGGGTTTCTTTTTGGAACAATATCCTGTATTTCCTGCGACAAAGGTGATACTGCATTGTGTACAGTAAAGCACTTGCGAGGATCCTGATAATATTTATGAATCACAGTCTGACGTGTCAACTCACTCACACACATGATACAATCTGCATGATCCATACCATTCTTCTCTATTGAATAAACAGTAGGATTTACATTACCGCGACTACGGTCAAAATCGGTTGCATGCACATGGATAACCAATGGTTTTCCGGAAATCTGTTTTGCATGGATACCTGCCGGATAAGTCAACCAGTCGTGCGAATGAATGATATCGAACTCCTGCTGACGGGCTACAACACCCGCTACAATAGAATAATTGTTTATCTCCTCATGAAGATTATCCGGATATCGGCCGGAAAACTCCATACATCCCAAATCATTAGTATGCATGTAGTTGAAATCGGCATATATATGATCACGCATATCATAATACAACTGCGGATCCATATAACTACCTACTCTGCTATTGACATAGTCCCATTGTACATCACGCCATACAATAGGCACACTATTCATTCCTATAATTTTCAAGAAGCTTTGGTCTTCATCACCCCAAGGTTTCGGTATACAAAATGTAATATCCATATCAGGTTGTTGCGACATACCTTTTGTCAAACCGTAACTGGCTGTACCCAAACCTCCTAAAATATGAGGAGGAAATTCCCAACCAAACATTAAAACTTTCATACTCTCTCCCCCTTTTTATTAGTTATCATACTTTTCCAATAAATTCAATGTACGCAAAATTTCAGCTATATTCATAGCAAACGATACAGCTCCTCGTCCTTTAAACGGCGGGTTTCCATCAAACAATTCAGGAATAGAGCCTATGCAATGACTAGTCATTTCATCTTCATAGCTGATTAATTGACGTTCCACGAAAGAGATCGCACTACGCTTATAGATACGTAAATAAGCCTCCAGATAAAAGCCCTCAAGCCAAGGCCATGCTGTACCCTGGTGATATGCGTAATCACGCTGCAACTGAGGACCTACATAGTTTGGATTATATCCTCCACTCTTCGGACTCAACGAACGAAGTCCCTTAGGAGTAAGAAGTTCCTTGGTTACAATATCGATCACCGATTTCTTTTGTTTCGCATCCAAAGGAGAATAATCGAAAGCTGCAGCAAATATCATATTCGGACGAACACTCCAGTCCATCATTGTTCCATCCACATAATCGAGCAGATAACCATATTCATTCAGGAAAGTATCTACAAATGAATGAGCAACACGTGTTGCAAGTTCTTCCAGACGGGCAGTAAACTCATTTTCACTATTTTCTCCCAAAAGTGCTGCCACAAATCTCAGTGCATTGTACCACAAAGCATTGAATTCTACGATATATCCTGTACGAGGAATTACCGGATGTCCGTTTACAGAAGAATTCATCCAGGTAATCGCCTTTTCCTTTCCGTCGGAATAAATCAGACCATTCTCACACACCGTCATATTAGGATGCTTGCCATCGAGCAAGAACGTCATGATGTCTTTCAGTAATGCACCATATCTGGCCTTGGCAGCATCATGGGATACCATTTTATCATATTGCTGAATAGTCCATACAGCCCACAACAAAACATCCGGATGTTCCATTTCATATACTTTCAAGTCAGTCTGCTCGCCTTTCATGAAAGCATAAATGGCCTTGACTGCAGTGTCCATTACAGTCTCAAACTTTTCTACTTCATTAATAGCCAACATCAATCCCGGCAATGCAATAAACATATCGCGAGCACGACATTTGAACCAAGGATAACCAGCCAAAACATATGACTCTCCGTGCTGTTTATTCAGGAACTGATGAGCGGCATTAATCAAACAATTCTTGAAGTTGTCTCTCGGTGTTCGTCTATCCACCTCAGAAGCAAAAAGTCCGTTCAGTTCTGCAGGATCAATCGGAGACACAGCTCCTGAAAAGACAATGGATTCCCCTTTTTCAATATCCATTTCAAAATAGCCCGGAACATAAAGATCTTCATTGAAATCATAGCCACGTTCCTGTTCTTTCGGATATTCGATTCCTCTATACCAATCGGGAGTAAAACAGAATGTATTCGACTTACTGAACTGCATATACAAATCCGGATATCCGGCATACATACATGTCTTTATTCCGTTTTCAACGGCCTCATACTGACGGTTCACCTTATCATTTTCATGAGTATACTGACGTACACTACGGAATGCCAAGTAAGGACGGAAACGAAGAGTTGTCTTTGAATGTGCTTCCATCAAAGTATACCGGATCAGAATCCGATTTTCATGGTGTACGAAAATAATTTCTTTTTTCAATACAACCCCACCTACCCTATAAATAGTAGTAGGCACCTTGTCGCACTCAAACTCACGGATGTACTTATGACCGCGCGGACTATAATTATCACCATGATATTTGTGTAACCCAAGATTGAATTCAGCTCCATGCTGAATAACAGTCTCATCCAAAGAAGAAAGCAGCACATGGTTCTCATCATCCAATTCAGGAATTGGAATCACAAGCAACCCATGATATTTGCGAGTATTACAATCTACAATAGTAGAACAATGATACGCTCCAGACCGGTTTGTACGAAGAATCTCACGCGGTAAAGACTCTTCCAAATTTGTCATCAGCGTCTTATCGAATCGTAAATAACTCATAGTTGTATATTAAGGTTATAGTTAATTATTCTATAAAAAATGTTATTTTTACATGTGCTCAAAATTAGTAATTAAATAAACACTACAAAATTAAAAGTGTACTTTTTTTTCTTCATCCTTGTTTTTTTCTCTACTACAAGAAGCTTTCTTCCGACTCATTCGTTTTTTACTTCAAGCATATAGCAAATCTGAAAAATTCTAAGTACCTTTGTAGCATAGAATACATTATACACATATACGTAAAACAATATGCAGGAAAAAATCATTATTCTTGATTTCGGGTCGCAGACCACACAGCTTATCGGGCGTCGTGTTCGCGAACTGAACATGTATTGCGAGATTGTTCCCTACAACAAGTTTCCACACAATGACCCTTCTGTAATTGGTGTCATTCTTTCCGGAAGCCCTTTCTCCGTATACGACGAGAAAGCTTTTAAGGTAGACTTGACAGACATTCGCGGCAAGTACCCTATTTTAGGCATCTGCTATGGCGCGCAATTTATGGCTTACACCAATGGCGGAAACGTTGAACCGGCTAATACACGTGAATACGGACGTGCACATCTGGCTACTTTCAAACACGACAATCCGTTATTGAAAGGCATTCGTGAAAACTCTCAAGTTTGGATGAGCCACGGTGACACCATCACTGCAATACCGGAAAACTTTGAAATTATCGCATCAACAGACAAGGTTGCAGTAGCTGCTTATCAGGCTAAAGGAGAAAAACTGTGGGGAGTACAGTTCCATCCGGAAGTATTCCACAGCGAAGACGGAACATTACTTTTGAAAAACTTCGTAGTAGACATTTGCGGCGGTAAACAAGACTGGAGCGCTGCTTCATTCATTGAAACAACTGTAGCTGAATTGAAAGCACAATTAGGCAATGATAAAGTTGTTTTAGGTTTGAGTGGAGGTGTAGACTCTTCAGTAGCAGCCGTATTGCTGAACAAGGCTATCGGCAAGAACCTGACATGTATCTTTGTCGACCACGGAATGTTGCGTAAAAACGAATTCAAGAATGTATTGCATGATTACGAATGTCTGGGATTGAACGTAATCGGTGTAGACGCCAGCAAAAAATTCTTCTCAGAACTGGCTGGTGTAACAGAACCGGAACGTAAACGTAAGATTATCGGCAAAGGATTCATTGATGTATTCGATGAAGAAGCACATAAGATTAAAGATGTAAAATGGCTGGCACAGGGTACTATCTACCCAGACTGCATCGAGTCTTTGTCTATTACCGGTACAGTAATCAAGAGTCACCACAATGTAGGTGGTCTGCCGGAAAAGATGAACCTGAAGCTTTGCGAACCTCTCCGCCTTTTGTTTAAAGACGAAGTACGTCGTGTAGGACGTGAATTAGGTATGCCGGAACATCTTATTACCCGTCATCCGTTCCCAGGTCCGGGATTGGCTGTACGTATTTTAGGAGATATCACTCCGGAAAAAGTACGTATCCTGCAAGACGCAGACGACATCTTCATCCAGGGTTTACGCGACTGGGGCTTGTACGATCAGGTATGGCAGGCTGGAGTAATCCTGCTTCCGGTACAGAGTGTAGGTGTAATGGGCGATGAACGTACTTACGAACGTGCCGTAGCATTGCGTGCCGTAACAAGTACTGATGCCATGACTGCCGACTGGGCACACTTGCCTTACGAATTCATGGCAAAGGTTTCGAACGATATCATCAACAAAGTAAAAGGCGTAAACCGCGTTTGCTACGATATCTCTTCAAAACCACCTGCAACAATCGAATGGGAATAATTTAAACCCTATTTATAGCCTTCCGTAAGGCATTTGGAGTAGCCTCAACTTGAAAAAGTTGGGGCTATTTCTATTATTGCCAATTGACTACGATAACAGGAAGAAGCTTCAGCCGACGTCGTTGTATGCACAGACACCGACGTTGATTCTACAGCCGGCGACGCTGAATATACAGCCGACACCGTTGGTTATAAAACAATGTGTGCATCACCCTATAATGCATTCAATAAAAAAATACCGGTCAGCTGATCACATCAGCCAACCGGTATCTTCTACATATTATATCCGCTTTCCTTAATTATCTACATCTATGACACGATATTTATTGTCGAATTTAATTTCCCAACGATTGGAAAGCACGACTTCGTACTCCTTTTTATCACGTTCTATTTTCAGAATCTTTTCATCCGGATAGGTAGATTTTATATAATTCAGGATTTCGGCCGGAATCACAGAAACCGGAACTCCATGCTTATGACAATTCAGTTCGGTCCAGTCACCAGAGCGGTCGAATTCCACTTTCTCCCCATTGGTGAAAATCACATCATAACTTTTATAAAAAAGGTCACTTTCCATTTTGGCAAATGCCACCTTATGCCCTTTAAAATATGTAGTGATAAAACTTTGAGCTTTCGTCGGCAATTGACCTACCTGAATGGGTTTATCTGTGTCTGCCCATACCATTGTTTGCACAGAAAAAATACACATCAATAAAAATAATAGCTTCTTCATATTTATTGTTTTAAATGATTAATGTTTAAGTTTCTGATACAAAATTGAATGATAAATCTGAAAAGAATATGAAATATCCTATTTTCCCTACTTTCATATTCAAATATTTTATCGTGCATCAGAAAGCCCTCCAAACATAATAAAACAGTCTTTTCACTCCCTACTTACCTTAAATACATGATAACCATCTTTATAAGTATATCGTATCGATAAATGCGCAGCTTTACAGATAGAATCGACCAATGCCAATCCTAAACCTGTCGATCCTTCTTTTTTCTTCCCTTGATAGAAACGCTCAAAAATACGGTTCTCATCCAATGGCTCTTCTCCTGTATTACTGATAGTAAACGATTCTGAATCTACTTTTATATGAATAGCCCCGTTATCCACATTATGCACAAATGCATTCTTCAACAAATTAGAAACCAAAGTAGAAGCCAGCGAGTCATTCATTTGCACACAGAAGGAAGCATTATTTTCTACCTCAACTGTGATATGCCGATAAGCATACACCTCCTGGTAGTCGTCCAGATAACGTTCCAGAAGATGATCAAAACAAACCGATGTATTTTCTGCAAATTGTCCGTTTTCTATTTTGCACAAAAGCAAAAGCGACTTGTTCATCCGTGTCAGATTTTCCAGTGTCTGATGAGTTTTCATCAATTCACCCAATTGCTTTTCTGTCAGGCTTTCGTCTTCCATCAGCATTTCCAGTCTGTTGCGGCAAATGGCTAAAGGGGTCTGCATTTCATGTGAAGCATTCCCTATAAAAAGTTTCTGTTGCTCGTACAACTGCTCACTGCGCTGAGAGGACTGCAAAACCACTTCATTCAATTTATGAAACTCTGTAATGCGTGTTGTATTTTCCAGTGGCTTATTCTGATGCCCCAGGCGATAATGGTCAAGCCAATCTAAAAGATTATACAAAGGTTTCATATTCCGGTGGAAAACCCATGCATTCAGCAATACAATCATCAACAGCAGCACTACATATAAAAAGATAATCCATCCCAAGATGGCCTGCCTCAAATCGTATTTTTCAATAGTAGGAGTATATACTACCAGCTCCATAAACTGCCCCTCGTCCGTTTCAAAAATCACAGTAAGCACACGGGCCGGCTCTGTTTCTCCCTTGTCGGTAATATACACCATTTCATCATGGAAAGACAAATGAGGGTAAGTCTGGGCATATTCCCTGCTCACCTCATACAAATAGTACTGATTGTTGGTTCCGCTATTCTCCGACGGCAGTTCATCCCCCGACAATGAACGGATAATCAGGCGTTCGGCATAATCGGACAGCGAATCATCCACTTCATCATTAATTTCTTCTACCATGGCCAGATAAAAGAAAGCAGCCCAAAGCGCCAGGATTACCGTCAGAGCCAGCGATATACGGGATAAAACCAAATGAAACAGCTTCATTCTACAACAAATTTATAACCAAATCCATATACAGCTTTCAGTTCCGGAGTGGCACCGGCTTCTTTCAGATGCTTACGCAAATTCTTAATCTGCGCATAGATAAAATCGAAATTATCTACCTGGTCGATATGGTCTCCCCATACAGACTCTGCCAATGTATTTTTATTGACCAGTCTTCCCGGACGTGACATAAAATAAAAGAGAATATCATACTCCTTCCGGTTCAGTTCAAGTTCTTTTCCATTTACCGTCACCTTATAATCATCCGGATTTATTTCAATATTGCCATACTGAACCAGCTTCTTTCCTTCCCGATGATTCCGTCGTAAAAGACTTTTGATACGTGCATGAAGTTCAGCCAGATGGAAAGGCTTAGGAAGATAGTCATCTGCTCCCAAGTCTAATCCTGCCACCTTATCTTCTATGGAATCTTTAGCCGACAGAATAATCACATTAGGATGTTTTCCTATATCGTGAAACTCTTTCAAAAGGTCAAGCCCGTTTCCATCGGGTAACATGATATCCAATAAGATACAATCGTAATCGTAATCTTCTACCTTGTATAAAGCAGTTTTATAATCTGGAGCTTCCGCTACTATATAGCGTTCTTTTTCCAAAGAGCGTACGATGATTTCGCGCAAATCGGCATCATCTTCTACAATCAGAATTTTCATAGGCAAATCATGTTTTTGCAAATATATCAAAGAAACATAAAAAACCGCATGTATCCACCGGAAAATCCGGCTTCTACATGCGGTTTCATAAATATCTAATTATGTGCTTTCTACTTCATATTATGCATTGAACCAGCGTACATAGCAGAAATCCTGACGATGAGGCAGATCAGCATGTTTCGGGAACATACGATAAGCTACTTTAAAGCTTCCTGAGTTGGACAAGCTGTGAACAGTTTGGAATGTATACAAGTTTCCTTCCTGTTTTACCATTTCCATAGGAGTTACAGAATAGATATGTTCCTTACCTTCTGCATTTGTATAAGTCACTACAATTTCTACTCCTACAGCATCGTTCAAGCCTTTTTCATCGATTACACAAGTAATAGTATAATCTTTTCCGCTTTCTACATGTTGATATAGTTCTTCGCACTTGTTTACTGATACAATCTCAATTGAATCCCATTTTTCAGCAACTTCTTCTTTCCATTTAGCCAGTTCTTTTACTTTAGTAAAGTCATTTGCAGCCAAAGAGTGGAAGTGTGAAGCTTCTTTTTCATAGAACTTAGCATAGTAATCATCAAGCTGACGCTTCATTGTATAATGAGGAGCTACCTGTGCGATAGAGTTCTTAATGGTCTTAATCCATCCTTCAGAATAACCCTTCTTATTACGTGCGTAATACAACGGAAGAATTTCTGTTTCCAAAATACTATAAATAGTAGCTGCATCCAGCTGGTCTTGGTGTTCCTGATTCTGATAAGTACGTTTTTCAGTCAAAGCCCATCCTGCACCTTCACGATAGCCTTCCAACCACCATCCGTCGAGTACAGAGAAGTTTACCACACCGTTCATCAACGCTTTTTCACCAGATGTACCTGATGCTTCGAGTGGACGTGTCGGAGTGTTCATCCAGATATCTACTCCAGAAACAAGACGACGAGCCAGTTTCATGTCGTAATTTTCAAGGAAGATAATCTTACCCAAGAATTCCGGACGTTTAGAGATTTCTACAATCTTCTTGATTAATCCTTGTCCAGCTCCATCGTGTGGATGTGCTTTTCCCGCAAACAGGAACTGTACCGGATAATCAGGATTATTTACAATCTTTGCCAAACGATCCAAATCGGTAAACAGCAAATGTGCACGTTTGTATGTTGCAAAACGACGGGCAAAACCAATCAGCAATGCATTCGGATTGATTTTATCCATCAAAGAAACAACACGAGAAGGGTCTCCCTGATTCTTCAACCAAGTATCGCGGAACTGATTACGGATATAATCAGTCAATTTATTCTTCAATGCTACGCGAGTATTCCAGATTTCTTCATCAGGTACATTGTAGATAGCTTCCCAGATTTTCGGATTAGACTGGTCTTTCAAGAAGTTCTTGTCGAAATATTTGTTATACAATTTCTTCCATTCAGATGCACACCATGTAGGGAAATGCACACCATTAGTCACATAACCTACATGATTTTCTTCCGGGAAGTAACCCTTCCAAATACCGGCAAACATTTCCTGAGAAACTTTTCCGTGTAACCAGCTTACACCGTTTACTTCCTGACATGTGTTGCATGCAAAAGTAGACATACAGAAACGTTCGTTAGAATCGCCTGGATTAATACGTCCCAAATTCATCAAATCATCCCATGAAATGCCCATACGCTGAGGATATCCTCCCATGTATTTACCGAACAAGCCTTCATCGAAGTAGTCGTGACCTGCCGGAACTGGAGTATGAACTGTATAAAGTGAAGAAGCGCGAACTACTTCCAAAGCTTCATCGAATGACATTCCACCTTCTACGTAATCGCACAAGCGCTGTACATTACACAATGCAGCATGTCCCTCATTGCAATGGTAAATGTCTTTCTTAATACCTAATTTCTTCAGCAGCAATACACCACCGATACCCAACAGAATTTCCTGTTTCAAGCGGTTTTCCCAGTCACCACCATACAACTGATGTGTAATCGGACGGTCGAACTCGCTATTCATTTCATTATCAGTATCAAGCAAATACAAAGGTACACGACCTACATTTACTCTCCATACATATGCATGTACATAGTAGTCCAGATAAGGAACATCGAGTACCAAAGGATTTCCGTTTTCATCGTCTACACGTTCAAGAGGCAGACTGCCAAAGTTTTGTGCTTCGTAATTTGCTATCTGCTGACCGTCCATAGAAAGGCTCTGGCTGAAATAACCATAACGGTACAAGAATCCGATAGCACACATATCTACATTGCTGTCTGAAGCTTCTTTCAAATAGTCGCCAGCCAATACACCCAGACCTCCAGAGTAGATTTTCAATACATGAGTCAAACCATATTCCATACAGAAATATGCTACTGACGGACGTTTTGAATCAGGCTTTTCATCTATATACGCTTTGAATTTAGCGTAAATGTCTTCGATTTTTTTCAAAACCCCTTTATTTTCAGACAAAGCCTCTAATTTTTCATAGCTTAGACGTTCCAATAATGCAACCGGATTCTGAGCAACAATCTGCCACAGCTCTGGATCCAACTCTTTAAACATTTCAGTTGCCTCATCATTCCAAGCCCACCAGATATTGCGAGCCATTTCTTCCAACATCTTCAGAGATTCCGGAATACGAGATTTTACATTAATCTCTCTCCAAACCGGAGCATTAGCATAATTAGTTTTAACTTTCATATCTTTAAATTTAATTTAAGGATTTCTCAACTTTAAAAGAAAGGCGTTTGGAAGCATTACGTAAAGCAATATCATATGCTCTATAATAAGCTTCTATAAAGTGTTTCCAAAGTGCTTTCTCGGCTATTTTAGCCGCATTATTACGTATTTTATTAATTTCTGTTTCTGACAGAGAAGAGAACTCGGATATTGTATCTTTGATAGTATCAGCTACTTCCGAATAGTTATAATCGGTACGATGAATTACCTTTACTCCATCCTGTAATACTCCCGGACGGCCTTTCAACGAATTCACCCATAGACCAAATCCTGCGAGGTCTGTAGTAATAGTAGGAACTTTAAATGCAATACTTTCAAGAGGAGTATATCCCCATGGCTCGTAATAGGAAGGATATACACTCAAATCTGTTCCTATTATCAAATCGTAGTACAATTCATTTAAAATACCATCCTTTCCATCCAGATAACATGGCACAAAAATTACCTTTACTCTTGAATCTGCAGCATTCGACATATCCAGATACTTCAACATATCAAGTACCTGATCGTGATTCATATTATGCAGCCAGTGTGTAATAAACGGACACTCCAATGGAGTATTGAATGTTTCCTTGCTATCCAAACGCTTACGCAAATCTTCACGAGGCTCCCCTACCCATCCTGGTACATTGATAAATGCCAGAACTTCTTTTTTCAGATTTTTATCTCGTGTCAATCGGTTCAATGCTTCCAGATATACATTAATACCTTTGTTCTTGAACTCATAGCGTCCACTGGTACCAATAATCATCGTATCATCCCCCAACTGAGTGCCTAACAAAGCATTAGCCATGGTAAGCAAAGTTTTCCGTGCCTTTTTCCGCTTATTGGCAAACTTTGTTCCTTTGGGCACAAAGTCATCCTCAAAGCCATTCATCAGAATCACATCAGCAGGTTTTTCAAGTAATTCCTTACATTCGTTATTGGTAATTTCACTCACTGTCGTAAAGCAGTCTACATGATGAGCTGTTTGTTTTTCAATAGAATGCTTAGATTGCATATTGAGTTCCTGGGCCATCTGATCTCCATTATAAGCAAACAGATAATCATAAAGAGGCTTATTATTTCCAGCTATCGAACGGCCAATGGAAGTCGCATGTGTAGTAAAAATAGTAGCAATCTGCGGAACTGCTTTCTGCACATAAAGGGCTCCCATTCCTGTCATCCACTCATGTGCCTGATATACGACCTTATCTTGCAGAGTCAAATTATAACGATAAAAACTTTCTACAACCTTTCCTGCAGCATATGAAAACATGGATGCTTCATCATAATCTCCATAAGCATGCAAAGAATCAACTTGAAAGTCTTCCCACATTTTTGTGTAGATCTCATTCTTTTCCGAAAAGAAAGGAGTAAAATCAACTAAAATAGCGATAGGATTCCCTGGAATATTCCATCTTCCAATACGAATCTTTAAATGATCACTCTCTATTGCGTGTTCACGCCATTCTTTCAGGCATTCATTATCCTCAATAAATAAAGGATTTTCTTTTCCTATCCATACATCCGGACCTATAAAATAAATCTTATCAGGAAAAGCATCTTGCAAAGTTTTTGCTCTTGTGGAAAGAACTGTGTAAATTCCTCCAACCTTATTACATACTTCCCAACTTGATTCAAATATATAATCAGGAGTCAAAAGTTGCATTGTCATCTTTTATAGTATTTTCTAAGTCAAGCGCGAATTTATAAAAAAGGATGAATATAACGAACAAATTCACGCATAATATTATTCTAACAGAGGATAATCGGTCTTTAACTGGATATCAGACATCTAAAAAGGTATTGATTTCACAAATTACATGACATTACAACCTATAGAATAATCAAACCATACTAAAGATACACAGTCTATATACTTTATCATGTACAAAAAAATATCCGGTACGAGATAAACTCATACCGGATATCTACATATTACTTTTTTATTATATTTAAGCCAATGCAGATCCCATCAAGAAGGTTGCAGCCAATGCAACGATTGCATACAATTCCGGGAATACTGCCAAAATCAAAGTATTTCCAAATACATTGTGGCCTTGACCGATAGCAGCAATACCATTAGCACATACCTGTCCCTGACGAATAGCTGAGAACAAAGCAACCAATCCCAGACCAATGCCAGAGCCTAACACAGCACAAGCCTGAATTCCTGTAATTTCAGGAGTCAATACTCCAAAAATACTCTGGAACATAAAATATCCGGCAAAACCATACAAACCCTGTGTACCTGGAAGTGCAGTCAATACCAAGAAGTTACCAAAAGCACTATCGTTTTTCTTCAACGCTCCAATTGAAGCATTTCCGGCGATGGTTACACCATAAGCACTACCGATACCAGATAAACCAACCATAATAGCAATGCCAATATAGGCAATCAAAAGATTCATTTCCATAACTCTATAATTTTAATTTTTGTTTTTATTATTATCTTTCTTTTAAAAGTTGTAACACTTTAGTTTTTAAAAGGTTTGTACTCCTTGCCTCCTCCTTCGTAACCGGCATTTTTGAAAAACTCTACAAAAGTAAGACGCATAGGGTGTACCATAGCTCCCAATACATTCATAAATATATTGATGGCATGTCCTATTACAAAGATCAAGACCATTATAATAGGTCCTGCTACTGCATTGTCAGGACTCATTCCAACAGCCAAACTGTTAAATACGCTTGCCAAAATACCACCGGATAGTCCTAAAGCAAACAGACGAACGTATGAAAGGATATCACCTAACAAACCTGTAGCCATATTGTAACTATCCCATAAGCCTAAGCCTATGTTGACAAAAATATTCTTGCCCGGACTGTTATACAAATAAGCCATCAATGCTCCAATTATTAACATAACTGCATGTACGGTTCCTCCCATCGGCATGACAGCCGGTGCAGCAAATGCAATAGCTGTACTTACCAGAATAAGAATCCAGCCAATAGTAGCAATTGCATATTTTACACCAAACTGAATCGTCTGATTGACAGCTTTCAGAATCATACCAAAAATAATCTGCACTCCTCCCAAGATTAAAGAAAGATTAAACATTTGCTGATTATCCAGCGAAATGGTTTCCTTCATACTTTGGAAAAATGGAATATTGATATCATACAAGTTGAAACCAAAACAAGTACCAGTCAATAATCCGCAAACCATTGTGGAAGCTCCCAATAACTGTACCAACGTCAGTATGGATTTCATAGAACTGCTAAGTTGTTTTGCCACGATTCTATATATTGTTACAGCAAGCACCATGAACAATCCGTATCCACTGTCTCCCAAACAAAGCCCAAAAAAGAGCATAAAGAATGGGGCAAAGAATGGAGTCAGATCAAGCTCATTGTATTTCGGCAACATATATAGCTTCATAATAGGCTCAAACAAGCGGAAGAACCCTTTATTATTCAACAAAATAGGCACATTGTCTTCCGGAGTAGGATCTGCAATCTCATAATAAGCATCCTGCGTACTTAAAAATTGTCTGATTTCTTCTATACGTTGTGCAGGAGCCCATCCTTCCAACAACATCAACTTGTTATCAGCTAAGGAATCTGTATTCAAAACAACTTTAGAGAATTCCATTTGAGAATGTATAGCAGCCTGTGCAGCCTGCAAATCTGGAATTACTGTCTCTGCCATTTTTTTCAATTGAGAGGCTAATTCCTCATCCTCTTTATGTAAGCCTTCTACTTGTGCCTGTAATACATTCAGACTTTGCTCCGGTAATTTAATAGCTTCTACATCAAGTTCTACACATTGATCTACTGATGTAATGGTTACAAAATATATTTTTGAACCAACCCGATTAATTTCCGTAGCATTATAGCAATCAACCCAATTCGGATCGAACTGTTTCTCTGCGCAAACAAAGAAATTAATTTGATAACCGGCATCATGCAAACGATGTATATCCTCGGGATTAAAATTACCCCATGCTTCTAATGCAGAAACTTCTTTTTCTGCAGTCTGCAAACGATGAGCAACTTGCTGGCGTGCCTGCAACAAAGATTCAATCTCCTTCAAGGCCTGTTCGCCTCGCAACGCATCACCTACATGCTTTTCTGCTTCTACTCCTTGAGTCTGCATCAATTTAATAGCTGCAGAATACCGACCAGACAAACGAATACTATCTTGTAAAGAAGTATTTTCAGCACCTCCCTGAGCTCTTTCTGCGATATGTACGACTCCTAACTCACGAATACTTTTCAAAAAAGCATCGTATTCTTTATGGTAGACCAAGAAAGTGAGTTTCTTCATTTTTGCAATCATACTTCAGCCTCCTTTCTTTTCTCTTGAATAGACTTCAGAATCTTCTGTGAAGATTTAGACAAATTTTCCTCATCTTCCATAAACCGCTTAATCTTTCTCAAGGCATCTTGATAACCGGGAATCTGGACTTTTTCAAAAAGATTCACTTTCTGAGTAGTCTTTTTACGCGCATGTTCCAACAAGCTCAATTTAGCTAGCGTAAATTCGCGCTCTACCGCTGTTTGTGCCAATCCTTTCAGTAAATGAATTCCATCTGCATACCATTTTGGACTGCAAAACAAACTAAACGGACGAATTTCAAAATCAACATCTTCCAGTAAAGGGACACGAACACCGGCAATCTTACGAACTCCTAAACGTACATCCTTTACTTTAATTAATGATGCATCAAATTCATTCCAGAGTGCGAACATGGCTTCATATGTCTGAATATGAGCTTCCAGACGTTTCTCCAGTTCCAAAGCTTCTGTTTTGCAGCGCTTTACTTCGAGGCGCAATGCACTTTCCTTATTCTTTATAATAGGAAGTGTACGCACACGAACTTTGAGCTGCTTCTCAAGCTGTTGCAATGAAGTCTTGTTATATTGAAATTTTATAGCCATCTCTCTGTTAATTTAATGGATCACTTTTGCCAATACTGATCGACAAATTCTTTCTTGATGTTAACTTCCTCCGGCTTAAAGTATTTGCTAAACAATCCCCAAGTTACATCCAACATTTCTGTTGTATTCAGGTTTACGTCAATAGCCAACAATTGATTAGCATAATCTTTAGCAAAGGCCAAAGCACGTTCGTCATAATTGGTCAAATCGAAACCATTTTCCATTTTTGTTTTCGCATTGGCCGCATCAGCGTACAAACGAACAGCGGCATTCATTACCTGCGGATGATCTTTACGAGTTTTCTTACCACTCACCAATTGTTTCAAACGTGACAATGAACGGAACGGATCCACAATAACCTTACCGATATCACTATCACGGCGCAAGAACAACTGACCTTCTGTAATATAACCGGTGTTATCAGGTACGGCATGTGTAATATCTCCTCCCGACAATGTGGTAACGGCAATAATTGTAATAGAACCTCCACTAGGGAACTGTACTGCCTTTTCATAAATCTTAGCTAAGTCTGAATACAATGAACCCGGCATAGAGTCCTTAGAAGGAATTTGATCCATACGGTTAGATACGATAGCCAATGCATCCGCATAAGAAGTCATATCTGTCAGCAGCACCAATACTTTTTGGTTATGCTCTACTGCAAAATATTCTGCAGCAGTCAATGCCATATCCGGAATCAGCAAACGTTCAACCGGAGGATTTTCTGTTGTATTCACAAAACTGATAATACGGTCCAAAGCTCCGGCATTTGAAAAGACATTCTTAAAGTACAGGTAGTCATCATTAGTCATACCCATACCTCCTAGAATAATCTTATCTGTTTCTGCACGAAGAGCCACATTGGCCATCACTTGATTGAAAGGTTGGTCAGGGTCAGCAAAAAACGGAATTTTCTGTCCTGATACCAATGTATTATTCAAGTCGATACCAGCAATACCAGTTGCAATCAACTCAGAAGGCTGCTTTCTACGTACCGGATTTACAGAGGGACCACCAATTTCAACTTCTGTTCCTTCTATTTCAGGTCCTCCGTCAATCGGTTCACCAAAAGCATTAAAGAAACGTCCTGCCAATTGCTCACTTACTTTCAATGTAGGAGATTTACCTAAAAATACTACTTCAGCATCGGTAGGAATACCTTCTGTTCCTTCAAATACCTGCAAAGTAACTTCATCACCTGCAATTTTTACGACCTGTGCAAGTTTTCCATTTACCATAGCCAATTCATCATAACCTACTCCCGTTGCTTTCAAGGAACAAGTTGCTTTTGTAATCTGGCTAATCTTTGTATATATCTTTTGAAAAGCTTTTGTTGCCATCTTTTAAATAGTTTATTAATGAATCACCACTTATTTCACACTTCTTTCGGCAACCAATTCCTGCAATTGCTGTTGGAATGCCACATATTGTTCCGAACGGAAGCGAGCATAGTTCATCTGCTTACAGATGTTAATCATCTTTTTAAAGTAATCCATTACTTCCACGAAATTATCAAAGGCAAATTCTGTGTGGCAAATATCTATAATCATATTTACCAGTTCTTCTTGTCTTTCCATTGGAGTAACAGCATCTACTTCATCAAAAGCATCCTGCTGTAAAATCACAAAGTCAATCAATTCTGACTTCCAAAAGATGACATGATATTCTACTGGCACACCATCATCACCCAAAATGTTAATCTGCTCTGCAATTTCCTTACCGCGCAACAAACGAGTCTTTAACTCATTTACTTTACCAATCCATTTATCATTGATTCGTTTTGTGATATACTCTTCAAATTCCGGATATTCCAAATACTTAGAATAAGAATCAATTGGATTTACGGCTGGATAACGTTTACGGTCTGCACGTTCCTGCTCCAAAGCATAGAAACAACGAGCAACTTTCTTTGTATTTTCTGTCACAGGCTCTTTCAAGTTACCACCTGCCGGTGATACAGTACCGATAAATGTAATAGAACCTGTTGCCCCATTATTCAAATGTACGAAACCTGCACGGCCATAGAAGTTGGAAATAATGGCTGAAATATCCATCGGGAATGCATCCGGACCAGGAAGTTCTTCCATACGGTTCGACATTTCACGCAACGCCTGTGCCCAACGAGAAGTTGAATCGGCCATCAACAAAACTTTTAACCCCATCGCACGGTAAAACTCTGCCATAGTCATGGCTGTATACACAGAAGCTTCACGAGCTGCCACAGGCATGTTTGATGTATTGGCTACAATAATTGTACGCTCCATCAACTTACGTCCTGTATGTGGATCGACCAATTCAGGGAACTCGGTAAAGATTTCTACAACTTCGTTTGCACGTTCACCGCAAGCTGCAATAATTACAATGTCGGCCTCGGCCTGTTTTGAAATAGCGTGCTGCAAAACGGTTTTTCCTGTACCAAAAGGACCAGGGATAAAACCTGTACCTCCTTCTACTATTGGATTAACAGTATCAATGACACGTACACCTGTTTCCAGAAGTTTATATGGACGCGGTTTTTCCTTGTAATTGGTCATCGCTTTCTTGACAGGCCATTTCTGAATCATATTTACAGAAATATCTTTGCCATCTTTGTCAGTCAATACAACGACCGTATCTTCGATTGTATATTCACCTTCCGGCACAATGGATTTTACTTTATAGGTATCAGATAATTGGAAAGGTACCATAATCTTCAATGGTTGGTGATTTTCTTCTACTTCACCTAACCAAGCTGAAGGTCCCACCTCTGTTCCAACTTCTACTATAGGTTTAAAATGCCATTTTTTCTCTTTATCCAAAGGATATGTATATTGTCCTCTTTTCAAGAAGACTCCTTCCATTTTATCCAAGTCATTCTGCAATCCGTCATAATTCTTCGAAAGCATACCTGGACCCAATGTAACTTCCAACATATGACCAGTAAACTCAGCCTCGGCACCGACCTTCAAGCCACGTGTACTTTCGAAAACCTGCACATACACGTTCTTTCCAACCACCTTAATTACTTCGGCCATTAAACGGTCTCCTCCAGTTGTAATATAACAGATTTCATTCTGTGCAACCGGACCGTCAACTGTCAATGTTACCATATTGGCGATAACGCCTAAAACAGTTCCTTTTGTTGCCATTCTATATTGATTTTACTATTTTCTAAATTCTTCCGGTATCTGAACCTCACTCTTCAATTTTTCTATCATCTGTCTGAATAGCTCATTGCCTTTCTCTTTATCTAAAGAAATCCAACGCTCTATCATCTCCAGTTGTAGTAAAAAGACAAATACACGTTCTATTGTGAAATAATGGAAAAATGATTCTGTTTCCAACCAATTCCACTTAAGTTGATCTATCTTTTTTTCACGTTCTACCAAGTCTTCAATTTCTGCAATATGTAACAACGATTCAAAATAATCCAGTTTCTCGCTTAATCCAAAGTCTCGGGCATTCGATGTTCGAAGTTGTTCACATACTTCTGTATGTCCAACAATCACATTGGAAACATCCTGCTTGTATTTTCTGGCCGCAAAAGCAGCTAAAATATTATTCAGATTCAAATTAAATTCAAACCAAGCAGAAATAAATTTATTCTTACATGACATTGCGTATTCATAGTACATAGAAGCCATCAGGTCTTCTGCATAATACAAATTTTCAGTTGGTAATGCCAAATATTGAGAAATAAAATCATAGAAATAAAAAGGATATTTTCTATCCTGAGACTCGTCATCACGAACTGCGTCAATCAATTGAAGTAATTCTACAGAAGGAAAAATTCCCCTTTCCTCCACCTTTGCATCCTTATTCTTCAGCAGCTTCAATAAATCTTTATTGTCGTATTGCAGATAAAATAAATCTATCAACTTCTTATCCTTATCGGATAATTCAGGATACAATTCAGATTTAAAGTTAGCAACATTATAATTTAGTTTACCATCCTCTAAAGAAATATCTGGCAAACCGGCTACCAAGCAATAGTAATTACTCATACGCTTTTGTTAAAACAACATTTCTACCAGCTGAGGACGTAAGAACTCTTTAAAGTAATTTTCAAACTCCTCTTCCCCAAAATTCACCTTATAAGAGCCATCAGCCGGTGAAATAGAGAATAGAGTTTTTCTACCATTTACTTGTTCTATTTTAACGCCTTTATCCAATAACTGCTTTGCATTAGAAGCAAAATATTTCTTCAAAGCTTCTGCGTCATTCACTGAAATTACAATATCCTCATTGGAAGACCACTTTTCAGCTAAAGCAACAATAAAATTATTCAAAAAAGATTTATCAGAAGTAGCACCCTTAACAGCTTCTGTAATTGTTTGTTCGGTTAGCAAATTAACAATTTCAGTTTTCAGTGCATTCACAGCTTGTCCTGCAAATAGTTTCAACTCAGCTTTTGTATTTTCTGATAACTCATCAGCAGATTTACGAGCTCCTGTTATAATGGATTCAGCCTCTTTCTGTGCGTCTTCTATTAATTTTTGAGCTTCTTTCTGGGCATTACTAATAAGACGCCGTGCTTCTTCATTTCCTTTTTCCACACCTTCGCGATAAATCTTATCAGTAAGCTCCTGAATTTTATTTTCCATGATTACTATATTTTAAGAATTATAATTACCTTACTACCATAACTCTATTATTACGGAAGCCAAATATAATAAATTCGAGAAAAATAAATCCTATTTTATTTTTAAAATTTATCACGATATAAACAATATGCTATATTTCATGTTATACAGCAGAAAAAACGAACTATATCTATAGCATATTTCTTTCTTATTTCAATTTGAAACATAATTATGTAAGGTAGGCCTAATAATAAGAGAATATTACTTATCACAAGGAAAACAAAAATAGTTCACAAACAAAAAAATATATATTCCCTATCACATGTAATCATTCTCTGTTGTCAAGTCTTTTCTTCTATTGACAGAGCAATTCTCTTTATCAAACGTTCCTCCATTACCGCATAACGTTTACAGATAAGGGTACAGAAGCAGCCATTCGATACAGGAATAAAAACAGTACATCCACAATGCAACATATCCAAAAGATCAGGGACAGAAATAAAAGCTCCAAAAAAGAATCGTGTCAAGCAGGGAATAAGTCTTCAGAAGCAGAGGATGCATATACATAGCCACCACGTCCAGACACGTCATGATTCTAACACACAGAAGATTTCCACAGGTCTTACACGATTCCGCCAATACAGCTGCCGGGAACCATGCATCAGACGGGATTTAAGAATAAAGCAGGACGTAGTCAGGATTTTCCTCTTTACATAAAGGGGAGGATTATCCTTCAGCTGTCAGACATAACAAATGAGGAAGAAGAACGGGGAGCACCGGGCCGGAGAAAGGCCTGCTACGGGGCAGCGGCAAAGGCATCGCCAGAAGGC